>DAOWMA010000185.1 GCA_030643345.1 Spirochaetaceae bacterium | reverse complement strand
AGTTGATGCTATGGGATTAAGTGCCATACGAACAGGATACCTCATTAGCAGTTTGAATTCAGGTATTCCACCCGATCGTGCAGATGTAACATACATTTTGTTTAGTTCATCTAAAAGAGTAGCACGCATAGTACGAATCTGAAATGCAGTACCTGCCATACCGAGAACAACAACCGGGACCCAGAGATGGGAAAACAGGTCCATTAATTTGGCAAAACTCCATGCAGCATCTTCAAACTCCGGAGAAAACAACCCCCCGACACTTATCCCGAACCATTTCTGTCCGAGAAACATAAGAATCAATGCAAACAAAAACCCGGGGGTTGCCAGACCCAGATACCCTATAACTGTTGCCAGGTTATCACCTATTGAATACTGCCGGACCGCAGAATAGATACCGATAATAATTGCAACAACATATGTAAAAATAAGGGTTGAAAAAGCAAGGATGAGAGTCATGGATAGTCTCTCCCCGATTACATCTTTTACCGGCCTGTGGTATTCCCATGAAAACCCCATATCACCCTTAAAAAGATCACCTATCCATTTCCCGTATTGCTGGTATAACGGTCTGTCAAGACCCAGTCTGCTTCGCATTGTATCCAATTCATCCTGGGTAATGATAACTCCTCCCTGAGTTTTTTTACCTGCATAGGTATCTACAAAATCTCCCGGAGGAAGCTGAATGAGGATAAAGGCGACAATAGATAATAAAAATATGGTAACACACGCAGTACCAAGGCGGCGTACAAATAATTCAAGCATTATTATTCCCCCTTATAAAAAATATTAATTTGTTTGTAAAAAACCGGACCCAGACAAGCTTCTGCCCGGGTCCGGAATTATTTTAGAAGATGATTTATCTGTTTATTTGATAAACCACTGGTCAGCTCTGTATGGATACGAATAACCAAAGAAAGTGCTGTTAATTGTCCATTCCGGTGCATTTCCGAGCCTGTCTGAAACTACAGTTATCAATGGAATATTGCCAAGAGTACCAATAACGGGCAGATTTTCCTGATTAATCTTTATAATCTTCCTTCCAAGTTCCAGATATCTCGATGAGCCTGGAACAAGAGTGGTCCATTCAGCTGCAATGTCCCATAGATCCAGTACCCATGCAGGTGGTTTTACCCCTGATGCGCCATTGCTGGTCTTCCAATCCATCCATGGCAGACCCATAATAGGCCAATGTCCGGAATACGGGGGAAGAAACAGGTGAGGAGTTGAAATCATACTTGGTTCAAAGGGGGCCATCCATTCACTTGTTATGTCGAGTGTATTGGATTTCTGTTTATCCCTGGTAAGCTGAGTGGTTACCTCTTTGAGCAGTACTTTTACACCCACATTTTTCCAGTATTCAGATACAAGGGCCGGAAAATCTGTTGTCCAGACATACTGAAGAGTGTATTCCCACAGTACTGTAAACGGTTTCCCGTCAGGACTCAGTCTGTATCCATCAGGTCCCATCTTCAGACCCATTTCGTCAAGCAGTTCGTTTGCTTTATCAGGATTATATTCAGTCATGAATTTCCTGTCTTTATCAGTAACATACGGCACATTCAAAGGAAGCGCCTGTTCAGGAGTTCCCAGTCCGAGGAAAAGAGACTCATTGATCTCATTTCGATTAATTGCCAGGGACATGGCATACCTGAAGCGGACATCACTGAAGATTTTTCCTAACACAGGATCATCACTTGTCTGGTTAAATATCATTGTCGGTCCAACCTGTCCGGAAGGAAGCTGCAATTCATACTGTCCTTTTTTCTCGTTTTCTTTAAGTACGGTATAGATATCAAGGGGCATGTTCTGTGCTTTCTGATCAATATTACCGTTCATAATTTCAAGAGGCCATAACTGCTTTTCAAGAAATCTTTCATAATGATAATCAACATAAGGAAGCTGATTACCTGCTGTATCCACTTTAAAGTAGTAAGGATTTGCAATATAGATACGGCGCTGTGTTGTAGGTACTTCCTGCAGAATATGACTTTCAAGAGTAGGGACCCTAACTCCCTCAGGACCTGCAACTATTGCATCTTTCCATTTATTCCAGTAAGTGCCGAACTGCTGTACCCAGTTATCGTATCCGTTTGCCTTTGCTTCTTTATCGGCATTAGGGTTATATGTAATATGATACTGTTCCAGAAAATGTTTTGGTGCAAATGCGTCAAAATAAGATCCGCTTCCACCTAAATAATAAAGTAAACCTGTAAATGCATTTTCGAATTTCAGCTTTACAGTGACATCATTAATTTTCTCTACACTTGGAACAGCTGCGCCCCATGGAGAAGGAATAACCTTGTGGATCTCTTTATTAAGAAGAATATCGTTTACATAAAAAACAATATCATCAGCACCAAAGGGGGCGCCGTCGGACCACTTGTGGCCTTTACGTAATGTAAATGTAATCTCAGTAAAATCGCTGTTCCATTTCCATTCTTTTGCAACATTCGGCACTATTGTGCTCATGTCATCACTAAATCTGACAAGATTGGCGTGACGCCATGCCATAACTTCGGATGTCCCCGACTCATAAGAGATACACATACCTTTAAGCTTGCCGCCGTATTTACCAATTACATCATACGGGAGAACAACAAGGGGCTCTTCCGGCAGTCGTTGATCTACAGACGGGAGATCTTTACTTTTCTCTCTTTCAGCAAATAATGGATTGCCAGTAAATTCCAGTTTTTCTCCGGTCTGTTTCTCATAATCAGCCAGTTCAAGCTGCTGGGGGAATTCAGTTGTTATCCCCATAGCATAAGAAACGGTTGGAGCTGCAATGAATCCACCCGAATCCTCTGTGCTTGTTTCTTTGTCGCCGCCTGAAAATACGCTGAATACAATGAACAGCGATAACAGAACAACAATCAGTTTCTTTTTCATCTTTCTCTCCTTTAGTTATTTCACATATTTTAGAGTCGAAATATCCGGTAAAAGTTTAATATGTTAAATTTAGTTTATCATACTATACACAGCTGTCAAGTTTTTTAATAACTTTTTATGAGTAACATTAAGGTTAATTGACAAAAAAGTAATAAAGGACTAATAATATAAAGGTAAGACCTTTGAAAGGTCATGTATTGGAAGGTATTTACAGGGAGAAGTAGAATGACAGATGAGAAATATATTAAAGAACTGGTAGCAAAGTCAGGAAAAGCACTCAAAGACATTGAGTCTTTTGACCAGAAAGCTATAGACAGGATTGTCCGGGAGATTGCCAAATATGTTTTTGATAATGCAGAAGAGCTGGCAAAGATGTCGGTAGCGGAAACCGGAATGGGTGCTGTAGAATACAAAACTGCAAAAAACCTTGGAAAGGCAAAAATTCTGTGGTACAGCCTGAAGGGTAAAAAATCTATTGGGATCATCAAAGAGGATGAAGATACAGGTATTATAGAGATTGCCAAGCCTGTTGGAGTTGTCGGAGCAATACAGCCGACTACCAACCCTCAGGTTACTGCCATGGCCAATGCTATGGCAGCTGTTAAGGGAAGAAATTCAATTATTATTGCTCCTCATCCCAGAGCCAGGAAAACTACTAAATACCTGGTCGATAGGTGGAATGAGCTAATTAAGAAACATGGTGCGCCGGATAATCTTATTCAGTATGTAGACGAGTCAAGTGTGAAGCGTACCAATCTGCTGATGGAGAATGTGGATGTGATCGTAGCTACCGGTGGACCGGGTATGGTCAAAGCAGCATATTCGAGTGGGAAACCTTCATTCGGGGTTGGTCAGGGGAATGTACAGACTATTATTGATCGGGATGTTGATATTAAAGAAGCGGTTAAAATGATTATTGACGGGAGAATCTTCGATCGTGGAATTATCTGTTCAGGTGAGCAGAGTATCATTACCCCGGTGGATAAATATGAGGAGATGAGAAAGGAACTGGAAGCCTATGGCGGCTACTGGGTTGAGAGTTACAAGGAGCGGGAAAGGCTTCTGAATGTACTATTCCCGGATGGGAAGACCAATAAGGATATGGTTGGACAGAGTGTTAATGTAATTGCCGGGGCGGCAGGTTTGGAAATCCCTGAAGAGACCAAAGTTATTGTTATGCCGGAAGAAGTCTCCAATAAAGAGAGCCTCCTGCGCAAGGAAAAGATGTTTCCGGTAATTACTCCTTTTAAATACAACGATTTTTCTGAAGCTGTAGATATTGCAATCGATAATCTGGAAATAGAGGGCAAGGGCCATTCCGTTTCGATCCATTCCAATAACAAGGAACACATCCGTGAACTGGGAATGCGTATACCCGCAAGCCGGGTCCTTGTGAATCAGACCTGTGCTACCAGTAGCGGGGGGAGTTTTCTGAACGGTCTCAATGCATCCAGTACTCTTGGCTGCGGGTCATGGGGTAATAACAGTATCTCTGAAAATTTCTATTACAAACATCTGCTTAATATTACAAGAATCTCTAATATAAGGAAGAACACTACGGTCCCCGGCGATGAAGAACTTTGGGCTGAAGAGGAATAAAGTATATGAAACTACTGGAGTATAAAGCTCATGAAATTTTTAAAAAATATGATCTGCCCTGCAGAAGCGGTAATGTTGTTGGTTCCATGGAAGAACTGACTAAGCTTAGAGGGAAAATAAAGTATCCGGTTGTCTTAAAAGCACAGGTCCAGACTGGTGGACGAGGGAAGGCCGGGGGTATTAAATTTGCCTCAAGCGATTCAGAACTTCTTGAAAAAGGGAAGGCCATGTTTGAAATGAAGATTAAGAATCTTCCGGTAAAATATATTTTTCTTCCTGAAATGATTGAGTTGAAAAAAGAGATGTATCTCAGCTTTACTTTGGATAGGAAACATAAAAAACCTGTAATGATCTTCAGCCCGGAGGGTGGAGTAGAGATTAATGAAATAGCCGGGAAGCATCCGGATAAAATAGCTAAAGTCCTTCTTGATCCCTCGGAGCCTCTCAATGATTTCGTCATTCAGTATGCGATGGATAAAACCGGTCTTGAGCAGAATTATCGTTCTGATTTTAAAGATATATGCAGGAAATTATATAATATCTTCATTGATATGGATTGTTTGCTTGCTGAGATAAATCCATTGATCATCGATAATAACGATAAATTGATGGCACTCGATGGAAAAATTGATATTGATGATAATTCTCTTTACAGACACGATGACTTAAAAGTTTTTAGAGATGATATGGAAGAAAACAAGCTTATTCCTGAAGCCCGTGAATTTAATCTTCTATATATTCCAATAAATAATGAAGGTAATATAGCCGTAATAAGCAATGGTTCGGGTATGATAATGT
>DAOWMA010000179.1 GCA_030643345.1 Spirochaetaceae bacterium | reverse complement strand
GGAAAATGGCATTGGAAAATACAACTGGTCCAACAGTACTTGCTTTAACCAGACAGAATTTGCAGGTTTTTTCAAAAGCTGATTCTGATTGGCGGAGTACAATCAGGAAGGGTGCTTATATTGCAGCAGACTGCAACGGGACCCCTGATGTTGTAGTAGTCGCCACTGGATCTGAGGTCAATCTTGCATTGGATGCTGCAAAGGAATCGAATAAAAATGTAAGAGTAGTCTCTATCATTTCACGGGAAACTTTTGATAGACAGGATAAGAATTTTCGTACAGAGCTAATTCCTGCCGGTATTAAAACTGTTGTTGTTGAAGCAGGAGTCAGATCCGGCTGGGAAGGTATTGCGTCGTCACCGGAAGATATTCTTTCAATAGATACGTTTGGAATATCAGGGCCTGCAGCAGAATTAAAGAAATATTTTGGATTAACAGTTGAAAATCTGGTGAAGATTATCGGTTGAATATAACCTGGGAAATGTATTATGAGAAGATCAGTAGAATATTTAATCACAGTCATTGTAGTTTTATTATTTTTAGGATCGTGTACCAGCATTACTGGAATATCCAATATTGCAGATAAAAGACAACCCGATAAGATATCTGTCAGTAAATCTGAATACTTAACAATAACTACTCCATATACCCTGGAATCACTTCTGGTGCCTGTAGTGCAGATGAATAATCTCGGAATGAGTTTGGATTATTTTGATCAGTTTATTGATTATAATGATTTTATATTTCCGGATTCTCTTTTCATTTTTTTTGGGATGGAAACCAGTGATTATAAGATTGGAGAAGGAACTTCTTTATATGGTGAGTCCATGTACGATTCTTCACCTTTCAGGATGGAAAAAGCCCTCCTCTCAAGAGATAAATTGGAAAACAGCTGGTGGCAATTACGTATAGATTCTTATGGTATAGAATTGTTTCTGGAAGTTCTCATTAATAAATATGATATACCTCAGAAAATCAGATTTAAAGATAGTGAAACAGGTCCTGGAATTGAAGTTGTGCCGGATACTCTTTCAGAACAGCTGGAGGCCGGAGCAAATATCAGGATACAACAGAAATTTGAGGAAGGGTTCTCAAATTATTTTTCTAATCCTGAAATTATTGGAGAAGAAATTATAGAGACTCCGGCAGGGGAATTTCTAACAGTTCTTGTAAGAGACTTTCTCTCAGAGACCATGTGGGTTAATTACTGGCTGTCTCCTGATGTTCCGGGGGGTATTGTAAGAACTTCATTTACTGATGACAGCGGCTCTGAAACAACTGTAACAGAGCTTGTTAAAATAGAGGAATCTGTAAAACAGATAATTCCTGAAGATAACCTGATTTCACTGTCTGCTGGAGGATACTCTGATGACATCCAGGGTAATATGGAGCCTGGCGCATCTGAGGGAAATACTGAATCACCAATACTGCTTTATCCCGGAGAGATTTATTATGGATCTGTAGGTGATGGAGATGTAAGCTATTATAAATTTAATATTGACCGCAGATCGGACCTGTTTATTGAGGTGGAAAGTCTTGAGGGCGAAGCAGAGCTTTTATATTATGGGTATGACAGTAATTATTATGACTGGTCTGTAAGCAGTCAGGGTCCATCCCTTAATATTGAAGACTATATGGTAGATGGAGGGGAAACAGTATATTTCTCAATAAATGATATTACTGATGAATACTCAATTGGTGAACACTACAATATTGCTGTTTATCAGAATTATATTCTGGATTCAATTGGTATAATGATGAAAGGTGATATATACGACAGTGCAAAGGAGCTTACTTCAGGTAAAAAACATTCCCTGTCTGTTGGTCATGAAGGTCTTGATTACTATAAAACTACAGTTAAGAGGGGTCCTACTCTCGAAATTAATGTCCTTAACGAACCTGATTACGGTAGTTTAATATGGTTTGATACAAAAAACGGCAGTTTCTCTGGTATGTCCAGTGAATGGGATTCCGACAAGAAAACTATAACCATAGAGGGTCTGAAGCCAGGAACCGAGTGTTACTACTACTTCTCCTCAGATACAGATCTACTTGATCCTCTGCAAAAGCTGGTGTTGCAGATAACAGAGAGGTAACTCACAACCTCCGTTCCGATTTTTAAGTCTTAAAAAAGTAAATAAACAGCTGTATATCAGATTACTTGCCTTTTATCCGGCAGATATCAGGTATATCTTCTATGGAAATAAATATTCCTCAGACAAAAAATGAAATCTATTGTATAATAAAAAATATGAAATCAACTGCAAATAAATCATCAGTATCCCTGAAAAATATCTGTCTTCCGTTGATAGTTTTTCTTTCAATTATTTTCCCAATTACTGTAACTTCTCAACAGAATCCGGTTTCTCTGGCAGTTCTTCCCTTCGAAAATATGAATGGTAATCCGGAGCAGGACTATCTCAAGGGAATTATTGCCTACATACTTATTGAAGATCTTTCGGGATCAGAGGCTCTTACAATTGTTGAGAGAGATATTATAGAAACAGTTCTTAAAGAACAACAGCTTCAGTTTACAGGGCTCATAGATGATGAAGGGGCAATTGAGGCAGGGAAGCTTCTGGGTGCTTCGTATATGCTGAAAGGAGGATATGTTTTTCTTGGGCAGGATATATTTATCAACATAACTCTGATAGATGTGGAAACCGGAACCAGCCGTACCTTTTCAGAGCGTGGTTATCAGGAGAATACAGTTCATTCCCTTTCAGAGAAACTCTTAAAGTACATGACAGGTCATGAGTTCACTCTCCAAAGGGATGTCGGAGACAGGACTATTCTGGCATTGGATCAACAGGCGCCAGGTAAAGTAGAGTTGTTTTCATATATTACCGATGCACGGGTGTTCATGGATGAAGAGTTTGTCGGATATACCACCGGCGATTCAACAGTTCCTTTTGTTCTGGAAATCCCACCCGGGGAGCATACTATACGGGTCCATCTGACAAAAAATTTCGGAGTTATTGATCTTCCTAAAGTAACTTTTCATGACTGGCAGGAACAATTCAATCTTCTCCCGGGAGATAAAATTGTTCTGGAAGACAGGACCCGGCATTTTAACGACCTTTTATATGATATGAAGCAGCTGCTAAGGAAGTCAATGCAACTTGACCTGGGTTCCGGAGAACAGAAGCAGATAGCTAATTCTGTAAAATTTGTTGATAGGGAAGGAAAGGAAGTAAAACTGGAACTAGCCATAAAATTTGAAGAGACTGGCATTCCTGAACATGGTGCCTATGCTGAAGTTATATTTAGATATGAAAATAAGGATTATAGTTTTAAATACTTTGCCCCTGCTGGAAAGGATATTGATTTTTCAGAAGAGATTGGGAAAATCCGTCTCGATATTGATCTGGAGTGTAATTCCACATACGAATATGAACTGGATTACGGTATCTGGAGGACTGATGTCTGGCAGGGAATGCACAGGGAATAACTATTGTGGTATGTTCGTAATCTTCCCTTTCTCATAGAGAACTTCCCATTCTCTGACAAGATATTCATTAGCGTCGACTTTTCCCTGTGCGTACTCTTTATGCCAATTTTCAGGAACAGGGAGCCACTTGTATAATTCCGACCGCCAGACTTCCAGAAGAATAGGCGGTTGGATGGAAAAGGACCAAAAGTAATCATTTCTAATTCATTGCTCATATAATTATCCTTTTTAGCTTAATAATCAAAATCCCATTAAATAAAAGGCAAGGCCGATTATAATACCGAAAACTAAATTTAATAACTTGACCAGTATGGAATCCTTAACACTGTAAGAGAGAAGGGGAAGCATCCCATGCCCGTCCTGAACAATTGAACTTGCAAGCAGAATGGAAAAAGGTATTAAACCCTTTGCATAAAGCATAACAAAGATCATGTGAGGACCGGATTCAGGTACAATTGCCAGAAGTACAGCTAAGAGTCCTACCAATTCCATATGCTGTTGTACAAAACCTTCAATGTTCCAGTATTTGAACCCTGTCTCAACAAATATAATTGCAAAGAAAGACCACAGGAAAACTCTTACAAGGTGTTTCTTTATTATATGTTTCCAGATGTGTTCTTTTAAATAATGTTCCGGGACTGTGACAATAATACCAAAAGAAATAATATTTAGTACCAGGAGTATAATCTTTTTAAGGTCCCAGGAACTTGCTCCTATGAGACCTAAAATAACAGCCAGTGTAATAAGCCCCGCTCCGGAAACTAATATTATGCGGATAGATGATAGATTTAAGTAGTTTTTTATTATCAGCTGTTTACTGAAAAAATTTGTTTCTTCACCTTCATGTACAGTTTGTAAATTACAATGAGTACAGGTTTTTATTTTTAGTACTTTGATTATTTTATCAGATAACCAGCCAGAAATAATACCAAAGACGAAAAGTAGAAAAAATAGAAAGATTGCCTGTTTGGGTACCATTGCCAGCAAAACAAATGCTTCGTCTCCGGAAGTAGCGATCATACCACCGACCAGAGCACCAAAACTTATAAGTCCATGAACATAAAATGAGACATTTAAAAAAGCACCCAGACAGCCGGGAGTGGAACCCAGAAATGAAGAGATTGTATACTGCCTCCATTGTTTGCCTTTAACAAGATTATTTGCCTTTCCTTTTGTAACAACATTAAAATAATCCAGCAGCAGCATCATAGTAAAAACAAAAAGGGCTATTGTTATAGATTGTTTAAATACATTTAAAACTAAATCCATGTAATTTTATCCTCCGTGGTATTTAACAGAAAAACTAGTTGTGTTTAGCCTGTTCAATAATTTCTATTGAGATTTTCTTCATCTCTTCTATAATAGCTTCCAGTTTTTTAAAGTTTTGCATATATTCAGAACAGATGTCTACCTGTTTTTTTGACAGAGAGCGGGTAACTGTCTTACCATTTTCCTTTCTTGTCCATATATGGTATGGTCCATGCCGCATGAAGGGATCTTCTTTACAACAGCAATTTGATTTCCCGCATTTGCGGTACATAGATTTAACAGATCCATTGCAGATAAATCCAATATCCGACAACTGTAACAATTCCTCTCTTTGAGCCTGTAATACTTAAAGTATTTAAAAAGCAAGAATCTATTGTTTTTTTTGTAAGGACCATTTGACAGATATATACTTATGGTACATAATGATGGTATGGTAAGAATGAACAGACGAACAACATTTGCTCTGGATGAAAAGACTATGCTTCGGCTAAAGAAGCTGGCGGCGGTCCGGCATGTTTCTCAGGCGGAAGTTGTACGGGAAGCAATTAAAAAGGCAGAAAGCGAATTTAATGCTGAGACCGGTGAGAAGCTTGACCGACTTCAACAATATCATAAACAAAAAGACGTAAAG
>DAOWMA010000134.1 GCA_030643345.1 Spirochaetaceae bacterium | reverse complement strand
TCCCTTTTACTTCCAGTGGATTAACACCTGGAAGAATAGAATCATCTGACTCATCTAAAATCCAGGAATAAGCATCGGATTCAGCTGAGGTTGACTTTTCCTTATCCCCACCTGCAAAAACTGTAGATACTGCTGTCAGTATCATTAAAAAAGCTAAAATCTTTTTCATTACAAACCTCCTGTGTTTGTTTAAAAATTACAATTTGATGTTTGCAATTTAAGGAGGTTATATTTGATGTTGATTAAAGTAATGTTAGGATTGTGTTAATTTTATCAGACGGTCTGTGATTTATTCTGCAGCTTTCTTTAGAGCTTCGAAAAAGCTTTTGTTGCCTTTTTTACCTCCCAATTTCATGCCCAGTAAAACATAAGGAGGGTAGTTAACTATTCCATAGTGAGTATAGTTACGCACATAGGTATAAGTTCTGCCCTGGATGATGATTTCTTTCATATACCACGAACCAAAACTATAATCAAACTTTCCATCGATTGATTTATACAGATTCCATTTAATTAGAAACGAGCCGTCTTTCCGAAGTTCCGGTACTTTATAAAAAATATAGTCATAATCCTGTTCCAAAATACCTAATTTAAAAGATGCTTTAACTTCCTGAAGATGTGGAGACCATAAGGATTCGGATGGGTTTAGATCTTTTGTATAAATCATTCCGGGGAAAACATTTTGTTCGTTTTCCAGATCCACTACAAGATTTATTAGTTTAGATATGGGGATATTGAAAATTGCATGTATATCGAAAAGAGTATCCAATACTTTGAGTTCATCAATTTCCTCAGGGTTGATATGCGATTCGATTATATTGGGTCTATTAAGGAGTTTTTTAAGAGAGCTGAATGGAGCTGCAGTATCTTTATATTCAAAGATATTGCTGTGAGATTCAATAGAATTATCCTGTGCTTCCAGAGAAAATACAGCTGCTGAAAGCATGAACAGCAGGATAATTGTTTTAGTAGTTATGTTTATCATTTTATTTCCCGGAAAACCAGTATACTTATATTTCCCAAACTGTCTATATAAATATTTATCAATATGTTAACCTGTACTCATGAGACAGCAGAATGTGGTTTTTACCGGTGGAGGTACCGGTGGACATGTATTCCCCGGTATTGCAGTAGCAGAGAAACTGATAGAAGCGAAAACTGACAGTTCTGTAAGTATTTACTGGATTGGTAGTTCCAGAGGCATGGAAAAGGATATTCTTGAAAGATTTGATATTCCATTCTATTCAATTCCTGCAGGTAAATTAAGACGTTATTTTTCGTTTAATAACTTTATAGACATCTTTAAAATAATATCAGGTTTTTTTGTATCAATTATTATTTTAAAAAAATTAAGGGCAGATCTCCTGTTTTCAAAGGGAGGATTTGTTACTGTTCCTGTTGTATTAGCTGCTCGTATTTTGGGAATATCTGTTATTTCCCATGAATCGGACCTCGATCCCGGGCTGGCCACCAGAATCAATGGTCGTTTTTCGGATACCATGCTCTTTGCTTATAAAGAGACCGCAGATACATGGAAGAAAAAAAGTACTTATCAAAAGGTGCTGGTAACAGGAAATCCTGTTCGAAAGGAAATTTACGAAGGTAAGGCGGAAAAAGGGAGGGCCCTTTTAAAAATACCTGTTGATAAAAAGATTATTCTTATCCTTGGTGGAAGCCAGGGAGCATTAGAGATAAATAAATTAATCGCAGAAATCATTGATGAACTTACTGCCGATTATTTTATAATACATCAAATGGGTGCTCTGACATTTACAAAATCGAAGAAAAATGATTATGTTACAAAAGCTTTGTTTAATGATGAATTCCCCGATATTCTTGCTACTGCTGATCTTGTTGTGTCCAGGGCAGGAGCAGGTACTCTGTGGGAAAATGGGGTCAGGGCCAAACCGGCAATATTAATACCCCTCGGCCCAGGTAGTTCCAGAGGAGATCAGATAAGGAATGCAGATTATTTTGAGGCCCATGGAGCTGCAGTTGTATTGAAGGGTGATAGTTTAAACCCGTCAGGCCTTTTGGCTGAAATAAGAAGAATTTTAGGTTCAAATAGTGTTTTAAAGGAACTGGAAGAAAATGTTAAAATGCTATGTAATCGGGATAGTTCAGAGCAAATTATCAGCTTAATTCAACATGAATCAGGAGTTAGTTAGTGAATATAGTCACATTTGATATTGTCAGTCTAATAATATTGCTTATTCTGGCAATCAGGGTAACTTTTAGGGGATTTGTTGCTGAAATTATGTCTATGGCATCGGTCCTTGTAGGGATAATAATAGCAGTTATCTTTACCCACACCGTTTCTATATTTCTGCAGGGGTATATTGGAGAGTCATTTTGGAATACTGTAATTGCTTTTCTGGGTCTTTTCTTAATCAGCTATCTAATAATAAAGATTTTTGAAAACTCACTGAATTCTCTGATAGAAAAGATACAATTGGAAAAACTGGACCAGTCCCTGGGTTTTTTCCTTGGTCTTGTTGAAGGATTTCTATTTGTTGTAATTCTTGTTTTTGTTTTGAGAACTCAACCGTTTTTTGAAATTGATAAATTATTGGAGAATAGTTTTAGTGCATCTGTTGCAGATAAAATAATTCCTATAGGAACTAAAATTATTGAAGAGAAAATAAGAGGGTAGGTGTGTTTGAGAATATTCTGGATCATCCTGAAGTTGTAGAAACTCTAAAAGAAGATATAATAAATAAAAAACTCCCATCAGCATTGTTATTTTCCGGAGATATGTATACGGGCAAGCTTACAACTGCCCTGGAATTGGCAAGGGTTTTATCCTGTAGGGAGGGAGGCAAGTGGGGATGTAACTGTTCTTCCTGTGAACAGCATAGGCTTCTGGATGCACCAGAGACAATTATGCTTGGGAAACACTATTTTTTGGAAGAAATTGAAGCCTGTGCAGATGTTCTTAAGAGGAATCGTCAAACTACAGGTCAATATCAATTTGTCAGAGCTGTTCGTAAGCTGACAAGAAGATTCGATCAGCAAATTTGGGAAGGACAGGAGAATAAGCTTAAAGGAATAAGTGGTGAACTGGAAAAAATTGAGGAAATAGTTGAAAAAATTTATCCTGGAGTTGATCTCCCGGATTCTAAAAAACTGGACAAATTACTAAGTGATGCAGGGAAAATCAGTAAAAAAATTTCTGAATATATCAGTGGAGAAAATATATCAATAAATCATATTCGTAATATAACCTACTGGTCCCATACTACATTTACCAGTCCTGCAAAAGTAATAATAATTGAAGGTGCTGACAGCATGGGAGAATCTTCCCGGAATGCACTTCTTAAGATAATTGAAGAACCTCCTTCATCAGTATATTTTATTCTAATCAGCAATAAAAAAAATCGAATTATTCCTACTATTTTGTCCAGAGTAAGACCTTATAATTTTCGTACCAGGACTGATGCTGAGGATAAGAGTATTCTTAAAAGAATTTTTAAGGATGATTCAGCTGAGTATAAAAATCTTAGAGATTATTTTATGGGAATGAAGGGGATCAATCTTAGTATACTTAGACAATATGCAAATAAATCGCTTGATATTTTGATTAATGGTGATGAGATTGATATTGAAGAGTTTTCAGAAATCCTTGATATCATAAAAGAAAACCATGTATTAAAGGCCTTTCTTGAAGAGATGCTTTTCCTTTTGCAGAATCATGTTGCCGGATATTCAAATACTGGTTCAGATTTATCAATAATAGTTCTGGAAAGATGGAACAATATCATACAAAAAACTATGTCAAACAGACTAAGATATAATCAAAATACACGACTTCTTTTTGAAACACTCATATATGAAATGAGGGCATCGATTTGAGAAAATTTTTCAAAAAGGCCCTGAAAAAATTTGATAAGCTTGGTAAAGATCAAATTCGTGATCTCCTGGAAGATTTATCTGCAGAAAATGAACTCCTTGAAGTAGTTCTTAATTCCATGACGGATGGTATCCTTGTTACAGATACTACTAACAGATTGATATTCCATAATAGAAGATCAGAGCGTCTTGTTCCTTTTTCTCCAGGAGAACTTGAAGATTCCATTATATGGGAAGTAGTAGATGATACCGATATTGCTGATTTTATCGAACAGGCGCTGTTAAATGCAGAAAAAGTAAATGAAGAAGAATTTACAATAAAAATCCGGGGAATAACAAAGACATTATGGTTGGATATAATGCCTGTTGTAAGGGATGGCTCTATACAGGGTAATCTTTTTCATGTTTCGGATATTACAGAAAGGAAAAAGAGAGATGGTCGCCTTAGGAGGGCAGAAAACCTGGCCTCCCTTACTACTCTTGCTGCCGGGGTTGCCCATGAGATAAAAAATCCCCTTGGTTCTATTGGTATTCATATACAGCTTATGCAGAAGTCTTTGAGAAGGGACCATATATTAAAAGAGGAAACAGCTGGTAAGTATCTGGAAATACTGAATGAGGAGGTAGAAAGGTTAAACAATATAATTGTTGATTTTCTATTTGCTGTACGTCCTATGAATCCTATTATGCAGAAATCCGATATTAATAAAGTTATTTCGGACCTTCTCGAATTTGTCAAATTTGAGATGGAAGAAGCTTCAGTCACTATAGATTGTGATTTTAAACAGGACCTTCCCAAAGTTGATATTGACGAGAAATATATCAAACAGGCCCTTCTTAATATTATTAAAAATTCTGTTGCCGCAATGCCCGATGGTGGTGTTATCTATTTTAAGACTGTAGAAGATGAAGATCTTATTCATATTTATATCTGTGATACAGGTATAGGTATTTCAGAAGGGAATATGTCCAAAATATTTGAACCGTATTTTACTACAAAACAATTTGGTTCCGGTTTAGGATTAACTGTTGTATATAAAATTATAAAAGAGCATGGTGGAGATATTATTATCGAATCTGTAGAGGGTGAGGGTACAACATTTACTATAAATTTACCTGTTCCTCAGAGTGATAAACGTCTTCTGGACTGGAAGGGGTAGGGTGTGAACTTTAATATTCTTATAGTGGATGATGAAAAGAATATAAGAGAGGGCCTTGGTCGTTCTCTTGAAATGGACGGTTACAATATTCTCCTTGCCGGTGATGGTAAAGAGGGTCTGAAGGTAGTCAATTCCAGTGATATAGATCTGGTAGTGTCTGATCTTAAAATGCCGGAAATGTCTGGTGAAAAGCTGTTAAAAAAAATTACTGCTTCCTACCCCACAGTGCCGGTAATTATTCTGACAGGTCATGGTACAATTGAATCTGCAGTCAATGCAATGAGGGACGGTGCCTTTGATTTTCTTACCAAACCCGTAAATCTTGACCGCCTTTCTCTTCTTGTCAAGAGAGCTCTTTCAAATAGACAACTGGTTCTTCAGCACCGGGAATTACAGGATGAGATTGATAAATTAAGTAAAAGAAACAGGTTTTCCAGTATTATTGGAAAAAGTGCACCAATGCGGAAAGTCCTGGATATAGTTGAGCAGGTTGCTGGAACAAAGGCTTCTGTTTTAATAACAGGTGAAAGCGGAGTGGGGAAAGAGCTTATTGCTGATGCAATACACAATTTATCTACGAGAAAAGAAAAAAAGATGGTTGAGGTCCATTGTGCCGCTCTTGCTGAATCTCTTTTGGAGAGTGAGCTCTTTGGGCATGAGAAGGGATCGTTTACCGGAGCTATTGCAAGAAAAAGAGGCCGCTTTGAAGTTTCTGACGGGGGTACAATATTTCTCGATGAGATAGGTGAGATATCTCCCCAGGTACAGGTCAAACTTCTAAGAGTGCTTCAGGAGAAAAAATTTGAAAGGGTCGGTGGAGAGGAAACTATTGAGGTAGATATCAGGATACTATCTGCTACAAACAAGAATCTGAAAGAGGAAACAGAAAAAGGTAATTTCCGGGAGGACCTTTTTTATCGACTGAATGTAGTAAATATTCATGTACCTCCGTTAAGGGAGCGTAAAGAAGATATTGAATTGCTGGCGGCAGCATTTATTAAGGAGTTTTCTGAGGAGAACGGAAAAGAAATCCAAGGTATTGATCAGAAAGCGAGGCTTGCTTTATATAACTATAATTGGCCTGGAAATATTCGTGAACTTCGAAATTGTCTTGAAAGTGCGGTAGTTATGTGTAAAGGATCTATAATCACAATCAACGATATGCCTTCATCTGT
>DAOWMA010000235.1 GCA_030643345.1 Spirochaetaceae bacterium | reverse complement strand
AATAGACATATTTGCAGCCATTGTAAGGGCCAGAGCAGTTTTACCAATAGAAGGTCGGGCCCCAATAATAATAAATTCAGAATTCTGAAATCCGCTTGTCATATTATCAAGTTCTGTAAACCCTGTAGGAACTCCTGTATAACTTTCTTTTCTATGATATAAATTCTCTATTGCTGAAATTACCTCCGGGACAATATCTCTTGCAACACGGTACTGTCCTTTCTGCTGACTGTCTGTAACTGCAAATATCTTTTTTTCGGCCTCTTCAATAACCGCTCTGCCATCCAGAGAATCATCATGAGCACTTGAAACCATTTCGCCGGCTATCTTGAGAAGAAGTCTTCTTATACTGTTTTCCTGGACAATTTTTGCGTAGTACTCTACATTGGCACTTGTAGGAACTACAGAGGTGAGAGTAGAAACGTAGGCAGTACCACCGGCACTCTCCAAAGATCCTTCAGAACGCAATTCATCTGTAAGAGTAAGAAGATCAACTCCTCTACCCTCATTAAAAAGACCTACAATAGCTGTAAATATTTTTTGATGGGCCAACTTATAGAAATCGTCTGCTCTTAGATAACGCAGTACAATAGCCAGAGCCTCTGAATCAAGTAATAGCGCCCCTAATGTTGCCATTTCAGCATCATTATTATGGGGCGGTATTTTATCCTTTAACTCCAGAGGAATCATCCTATAGGTTTGTCCTTTCTACGCTTCATTCACAGATTCTGATACTTCAGTTTCTGTAATCTCTTCCCCGGAAGTAATTTCTTCAACTCCTTCCTCTGAAACAGCTTCTACTTCTTCTTTTTTTACAGGTTTCTCAGCAGTTTTTTTGGCCTTAACCGGTTCAGCAATCTTCTTATCGCTTTTGATAATTATCTTTAAATCTGCAGATTCAGTACCATAAAGCTTAACCTTTCCAATAAATTCACCAACCATCTTTATTGTATGCTCAGGAAGTTCAATTTTCTTTCTTTCTATAACAACACCTGCTTTCTTCAGTTCTTCTGCAATATTTGCATTTGTTACAGAACCAAATAATTTCCCGGTATCACCGGTAGAAACTGTTAATTCGAGAGTAAGCGCTTCAATTTTTTCTTTCAAGCCCTCAGAAGCAGCACGTTTTTCTTTTTTCCTCTTTTCTATCGCTGTTTTACGACTTTGAAAAATGGCTGAATTCTGTTTATTAAAAAGAACAGCCATATTTTGAGGTATCAGGAAGTTTCTTGCGTAACCGTTTGCTACAACACAGACATCCCCCTCTTCCCCAAGGTTATACACATCCTGATTAAGAATAATTTTCATAATTTTCTCCTTCTCGATACCTTATCCATAACTCAGAGACTCCAAACACAGGAACCCCTATCAATATAACTAAATTAATCCCGGGAATCAGTATGACAGCAATACTGATAATCGCAATAAACCGCCTGCTGCTTCTGGATACTTTGTATCTGTTTAAAAGATACTCTATCAACCCAATACCATGAAGTCCATATACAAAAACCATGATAAAGGTACTGTTCCACATCAAATGACCAATCCATCCAATACCTATAAACACATCGGCAAGAACGCCAACCAGAGATACTATCAGAGGCCAGATCAATGTTTCCGGAACAAAAAAACCAATTAACCTGAATTTTGGTCTTTTATCTATTCTACGAGAGAAAGCATCAGCAAAATACCAGCTTCCAGTCAGCATAATAAAATAAGCCAGTAAATAATTTCTAAAAACCAGTTTTGAAGTTGATTCAATAATTCGTTCCGGCTGCAGCTCCTTTAAAAGAACCGCACTTTCAAACGAATCTGAAGATTCAGCACCTTTACTAAAAATATCAGATACATATATTATCTGATCCTTTAGAAGAGCGACAATCTCATCATTCCCTGAATAATAATAGATTACAGGGATACTAAGTATCGCAAATCCCGCCGTTGCTGCAATTAAAAGGTAAAGCGTTCGTATATTATAATAATACGAAATACCCAATACACCGCCAATAATTGCAAGGGGATAAGCAAGCTCTGCAACAATAAGGAACTGTCTTAAAGACTTCCCCTCTATTCCGGAACCACGAATAACCGTCTGAATAACAATCACCAGAGCAACAAAAAAACCAGCCATAAAGAGATACTGGACACCGTATCTCTGCTGGATAATAAAAAGTGGTACTGCAAACAAAAAAAATACCACACTTATTTGAAAGATCAAAATAGAAGCTGCCGTCAATGCTGCAAAAATAAGTAAATTG
The DNA here is from genome assembly GCA_030643345.1 of Spirochaetaceae bacterium. Taxonomy (GTDB): domain Bacteria; phylum Spirochaetota; class Spirochaetia; order B11-G9; family B11-G9; genus JAJRQE01. The sequence continues at coordinate 2,124 of DAOWMA010000235.1, read as the reverse complement.
CGCCTCTGTAGCGATATTTCCATATAAAACCTATTGTTTTACATATGGAAGATAGGCCAGAACTCTGGCTCTCTTAATTTCTCTCGACAGTGAACGCTGATGCTTTGCACAGGTGCCGGTTATTCTTCTGGGAAGGATCTTACCTCTCTCTGTAATAAATCTTCGCAGAGTATCCGCATCTTTATAGTCAGCAACCACTTTCTGTGTACAAAATCTACATACCTTTCTACGAAAGTAAGATTTTCGGCCACCACGCATAGGAGGTCTCCCACCAGCGGAAGGTCTTCTGTAGCTACTGTTCTCTCTTGGTTCTCTTTGCTGTTCCCTGGGTCCTTTTGCTCCTTCCCTAACAACCTCTTTTTTTCCCGGTGCTGCTGTTACAGGTGCAGCTTCCTTAACTTCTTTTTTTCTCGGTGCTGCTGTTACAGGTGCAGCTTCCTTAACTTCTTTTTTTTCTGGTACTGCTGTTACAGGTGCAGCTTCCTTAACTTCTTCTTTTTCCTCTATATCTGACATAGTATTATCTCCTTAAATTTGCCTAGAAAGGAATGTCATCCTCAAAATTTTCAGGGCCATTGGAACCTGGCTTCTTATACTCCCCAAATGAACCACCTGCTGCTGATCCACTATTTTGGGGTTCATTACGGTTTCCACCATAGTTCTCATAGCCTCCGCCGCTGTTACTGCCGCCTAGAAGCTGAACATTGGACGCAACAATTTCAACCTTACTGCGTTTCTGACCATCTTGTTCCCATCTGTTCTGCCTGAGTTCACCACTCACAGCTATCTGCTTTCCTTTTCCAAGATACTGCTGAATTGCTTCGCCCTGCTTTCCCCAAAGTACCACATCAAAGTAGCTTACTTCATCCGTCCACTGATCACCTGACCTCTTTCTCCGGTTTACAGCAAGACTGAATTTACACACAGCAAGTCCGCTGTTTGTATATTTAAGCTCTGATTCTCTGGTAAGTCGCCCGACAAGAGTTACTATATTAATATCATTGGCCATAGGAATCCACCCTCCCCTTTAGTTTTCTTTTTTTACAAAAAGGTACTTCAGAAAAGATGTTTCATGCTTGAAATGCTTATCCATTTCGACAATTTTATCCGATTGAACTTCGATTTCGTAGAAATAGTAATGACCTTTTGTTTCTTTTTTAATTACATAGGCAAGTTCTCTCGTTCCCATATCTGTTTCTTTAAGAATTTTAACAGACTGTTTTTCGAATTCAGCTTTTACAAGCTCTTTGCCCTTTGCTAAGTTATCTTCATCTGTACGGAAGATACATGTAAGTTCGTAGGTTCTCATAAACCCTCCTTGTGGACTTTATGATCCGCCTTATGACGGATAAAGAGGTCGAAGTAAATTAGCATGGTGGGGGATCATTGTCAAGGGAAGAATTTTCTCACAACAAAGAATACTGTTCCGGTCCATTATAACTTTTCTCCAGTTTTAACAATCGTTTTTTAACAGCCAAACCACCACCATACCCGACAAGTTCACCATCACTTCCAATTATACGATGACAGGGAATAATTATACCTATTGCATTTGCTCCGTTTGCACCGGCAACTGCTCTCACAGCTTTCTCATTGTTAATATCTTTGGCCAGCTGCAGATATGTAGATGTAGTCCCATAAGGCACCATTAATAGAGCATTCCAGACACTTTTTTGAAAATCAGTACCCACCATTAGTAGGGGAATAGTAAATTCCTTCCGAACTCCTTCAAGATACTCATTAAGCTGTTCTCTTGTTTTTTTCAGAATCTTATCATCATATTCCATAAAATCGGCATTCAGCCCTTTTTTAATTCTATTATTTACCGATTCACTCATTTTCCTGTATCTGAAATCCAGCAGACAAAGTTTGCCATCAAAAGAACCCACTATAAATTCCCCTATTTTAGTTTTGTGATACTGAATATTTATCTTTTTCATTACCGCCCCGACTTATTATACCAGATAGCAGGACCTTAAGTAAGAACTATTTAATACCGAAAAGTAGATAAGAGGAACTGAATTATGACACAGTACATCCATTACGAAGCAAATATCTTTATGCTGAATGATATGCTTAAACACCTGCAAAGAGGTCTGAAAATCGATATTGATAATGATTATT
>DAOWMA010000151.1 GCA_030643345.1 Spirochaetaceae bacterium | reverse complement strand
ATGGGTTTTGGTGCATTTGGTACACATATTAAAAATTCCTGGCCCATCGTCCTGGGAGTTGTCCTTAGTACTCTGCTGTTCAGCAGGGAGCTTTCATCCCCCGGGCCACTGCTGGCCGCTCTTTTTGGAACAACCCTTGCACCGCTGGCAGGGCAGTTTGGTATTTTAGTGGGGATTATTGCAGGATTCATACATCTGTTTATGGTACTGCAGACCGGAGCATGGCAGGGAGGGATGAATCTGTATAACAATGGTTTTGCTGGCGGACTAACTGCTGCATTTATTATTGCAGTTATCCAGTGGTACCGTTCAAACAAAGAAGATTTTTCATAATAAATTAATTGGGAGTTACTCGATATGAAAAGAAAAGATTTTATCCTTCATCTAATTGGTGAAATTTCCAGCTATCTCCTGGAAGAAAATCCCATGCGTCTGGTAATTTCCCTTCATCAGGAAAAAGACGGACTGCATCTGTCAGTAATGGATGATAATTCCCATACAGATGAAGAAATCGCAAAAATGGAAAAGGACCTGAACAGACCGAAAAGGCCCGAACTAGCGGGTTATTACGGAGCCATGACCGGTCAGGACCTGTTGGGTTCATCACGACTGGATCTTCTTGGATGGCAGGTTAAGCATGCTGATGTCAGTCGTACAAGCAGTGGTATAAAGATAGATATCTGGCTGGGCGGGGATAAATTTGAAAGTGAGCAGTTTAATATTCCGAAGAAGTAGATTTTCTATGATGCCCATTCCATCTGCAACTTACGGTGATTAATGGCACAATCATGAAGATATACCTCTTCCCTTATAATCTTACAAATTTTTTACAAATGTTTTACACTGATCTGACTAAGAAAATTTAAAAGGATATAGGCTGTTGATTAAGAAACAAAGAAGCAACCAAAGGAGAGTTTTATGAAACCAACAGCAATTTCAAGAGTTTTATCAGTTATCTTTTTAAGCATTTTCGTAAGTGCCTTATCAGCTGCAACAGTTGATCTGGAAGTATCCGTATCCAATCCATACCTGCTTGCAAACCAGGAGCAGAGTATCTTTCTGAAGGTAGGCTTAACCGGGGGAGACCTCGGGGAAGAGAGAAGAACACCTGCCAATGTTTCTATAGTTCTTGACCGATCAGGATCTATGGATGGTGAAAAAATGGCCCGGGCAAAAGAAGCCGCTTCTATTGCTATAAGTATGCTGGACGACAGGGACATAGTTTCCATTGTTACATATTCAGACACTGTTTCTGTACTTGTACCGGCTACAAGGGTATCTGACCGACAATTCATTCAGCGTAGAATTGAATCTGTTTTTGCAGACGGATCCACAGCTCTTTTTGCGGGAGTAAGCAAGGGCGCTGATGAAGTATCAAAGTTTCTTGAACGAAACTCAGTTAACCGTGTAATACTGCTTTCAGACGGTCTTGCAAATGTTGGGCCCGATTCTCCCAAAGCATTAGGCAGCCTTGGAGAATCACTAAAAAGGAGTGGCATTTCAGTGACAACAATAGGTCTGGGTCTGGGTTATAATGAAGACCTTATGGTACAGCTTGCCCGAAGAAGTGATGGTAACCATGCTTTTGTTGAAAACTACAATGATCTTACACGTATATTCCGATACGAATTTCAGGACATCCTTTCAGTAGTAGCACAGGATGTAGAAATTGAAATAAACTGTCCGGAAGGTGTTGTTCCTTTAAGAATACTGGGAAGAGAAGCTGAAATTATTGGTGGAAAGGTGTATACAAAAATAAATCAGCTTTACAGTAATCAGGAAAAGTATCTGCTGGTTGAGCTTACTGTACCACCTAACCAGGCTGGATCAAAGATGAATATAGCAGAAGTGACAATAAACTATGCAGATATGAAATCTAAAAAATCTGATAAACTGTCAGGACAAACAGGTGTTGAGTTTACAGGATCTGAGGAAATAGTTGAGGAATCTGTGGATAAAGAGACTGTTATTGATGCTGTAAAACAGATATCTGCGGAGGTTAGTGAAGAAGCCATAATGCTTAGAGATGAGGGAAAAGTTGGGGAAGCACAGGCACTTCTTCAGGAAAACACTGAATATCTGTTTGGGGCCGCTTCTGCACTTGAATCTGATGAACTTCTTATTCTTGGAAATGTTAATGCTATAGATGCAGAAGCAATAGAAGATGATGCAGAATGGAATGCCAGCCGAAAAAGAATGAAAGCGTCTACATACGAAATACAAAGTCAGCAGGATTACAGCGAATGATGCATCATGAATAGAAGACTGACAACAGGTCTAATTATTATGGCAATTATCCCCATCGGGCTTTTAAGCTGGATGGGTTTTGCCGGTATACAATCAGAAAAGGAACACCGGGAACAGCAGATTCAGAATCTTGGTAACCAGCAGCTTGAAATAGTAAGGGACAGTATAGAAAGGGTATTTACAGAACTTGAGGATGAACTTGATCAGGTCATAAATAATACAGGCACAGATATTGATGAAATAAGGATCCTCCAGCGAAACCATAATCTTATAAAGCAGATTTTTCTTTCTGATCAGGATGGCCTAATCTATCCTTCTGCAGATATTCCCCTCAGCAGGAAGGAAGAAGCATTCATTGCAAGAATTAAAGAAACAGATATCTCTTTTAATTTTCTGCAGAAATCAGATACTGAAAATCCGAAAGAAACTAGCCTGCAGGGATGGCATACATGGTTTATGGGAGATGGGCTCAACTTCATTTATTGGCAGGAAAAAGAAAGTTCTGCTCATAAAGTTGTTATTGAAGGCATTGAATTAAACAGATCTGCACTTCTTTCGAGAATAATTAACAGCCTGCCGGTCACAAATGAAGAAAACTCCACAATTCGTATATCTTTGTTCGATGTAAATGGAAATATCCTCTATCAATGGGGCTCCTGGTCACCGGCAAACAATATAATAAGCGATTCAGTAATGCCCCTCAACAATCCTGTTTCATCCTGGCATCTTGAATATTTTCTGGATCCAGGTTCACTTAATACTGGAGGAAACAGATTATTCCTTGCTATCTCTCTCATGACGATGTTTCTTGTAATTATCACTCTGTCCATCTATCTCTACAAAGAAAGTACCAGAGAAATGAGAGAGGCCTCACAGAAGGTTAGTTTTGTTAATCAGGTTTCCCATGAACTTAAAACACCCCTCACCAACATAAGAATGTATGCCGAACTTCTGGAAACAAAATTTACAAAAGAAGAAAGAAAGACAAAAAAGCAGTTAAACATTATTATCTCTGAAAGCAATCGTCTTGGCAGATTGATAAATAATGTTCTCAGCTTTGCAAAGGATCAGAAAAACGGAGTTACTTTTAACCCTGTAAGGTCAGTTCCTGATGAAATAATAAAGGGAACATTGGATAGTTTTAGTTACTCTTTCAAAACAAAGGGAATTAAACTATATACTAAACTTAAGGCTACAAAAACTGTATTAATAGATCCGGATATCCTGGGACAGATCCTCAGTAACCTTATAAGCAATGTTGAAAAATATGCTGCAGACGGTAAGTGGATTAAAGTTGAGTCTTCCCTTATGGATGAGACATTTATACTAACTGTCAGGGACAGAGGGCCTGGAATACCTGAGAATTTAAAAGAGAAAATTTTTGGGCCCTTCTTCAGAGTAAGCAACAAACTGACAGACGGGGTTTCGGGCACAGGTATCGGCCTCTCTTTGGTACGTACACTTGCAGAAATCCATGGCGGTAGTGTTGTTCTTCTGTCTGAAGCAGCTTCTTCTAATGTAGGGGCCATATTCCAGGTCAGACTGAAATCCCCAAAGGAGGGAACATGACAGTACTGATAGCAGAGGATGATATTTACACAAGAGAGGGATTAATCGACATTCTGGAGAATGAAGGTTTCAGGGTTGTTGCCGCAGAGGATGGAAAGAGAGCTCTTGAACTTTTTAAATCTGAACAGCCTGACTGTATCTGTCTGGACATAATGATGCCTAAAATAAACGGCTATGATGTATGCAAGGCAATTAGAAAAGAAGATCAGCAGGTTCCGGTAATATTCCTGAGTGCAAAGTCCGAGGAAATTGATAAAGTTCTTGGCCTTGAGCTTGGAGCGGATGATTACATTTCGAAACCATTTGGTGTAAGAGAAATTATTGCCAGGATTCGGGCTGTTGCAAGACGATCAATCGTTATGAATAGTAATCCTCCAGAAGACAGGACCTTAACTGATTTCAGAATTGCAGATCTTTTAGTGTATCCTTCTGAGTTAAAAGCCGTTCGGGGAGAAGAGGAAATTGAACTAAGCCCAAGGGATATTCGAATATTGAAGTTGTTTTCTGAAAACAAGGGAAAAGTCCTGGATAGAAACAGAATCTATGATGCAGGTTGGGGCATTCCCCATATGCCTAATTCCAGAACTCTGGATCAGCATATCTCCCAATTACGAAAGAGAATTGAAAAAAATCCAGGCGAACCGGAAATTATCCGTACTGTGCATAATGCGGGATACAGGTATATCTAGGAACTGCTGCTAAATCCTTGTTGTAAAAGCATCATTCCTGAACTCAAGGGAAAATTTAAATCCGGAACTTGTATCCAGCTTGATATTACCGTGAAGCTGATCTTCACCTATTGCAAAGACTGTCTGTAAACCAATTGTTTCAAGCTTATCCATACTAAATTCAGAACCTGCACCTATCCCATTATCAGCAATCTCAATTTTTACAGTTGAATCCTCATATGACTCTAATTTAATACTAATCTCTCCCTTCTCCCTGCCGGGAAAAGCATGATTAAAAGAGTTGGATACCAGTTCATTTATAATTAAACCCAGAGGGACAGCTGCATCAATCAACACTGAAATTTCCTCCAGCTCAAACACAAAAGATACTTCACAACCTGTTCTGTGATAACTTACCTTCAGGGAGCAACACAGATCTGTTATATACTCTTTAAGATCAATACTCGAAAGATTTTGTGATTGATAAAGTTTTTCATGGACCAGAGACATAGATTGTATACGATTATCCAAATCACTAAAAACTTCATAAACACCGGCATCGTCAAGTTTCGATGCACTTAAATTAATCATGGCACTGATAACCTGCATGTTGTTTTTAGTTCTATGATAGAGTTCTCTAAGAAGAGCATCCTCCTCTTCCAGAGAAATTTTCAACTTCTGTTTACTCGTAATTAATTCTTCTTCAATTCTTTTCCGTTCAGTAATATCCTCTTTTACTGCAAGATAATGCTTTATTTCACCATTTACATCCTTTATAGATGAAATAGAGGCAGCTTCCCAGTACAAATCTCCATTCTTTTTTCTGTTATGGAATTCCCCCCTCCACTCACCACCTTGACTAATTGCTTCCCACATTTTCTCATATATATTATCCTGGAAATGACCACTTTTTAGAATACGCGGATTACTCCCTATTACTTCATCCTTCTCATATCCTGTAATTTCTGTAAATTTTGGATTAACATATTCAATATTTCCTTCAAGGTCTGTTATTACAACAATACTTGGACTCTGTTCTATAGCAGTTGAAAGAGTAAGCAGGTTTTCTCTTGATTTCTTTTCTTTCTGCCGTAAAGTAGTTTCTAAATTCATTCTGGATTTAAACATACGATAGAATACAAAGAATGCACAAAGTAAAAGAAAGGAAACCAGAACAGGAATGATAGTAACAAATATCCGGATAACTGAATCTGCAGGAATAGCTCTGT
>DAOWMA010000033.1 GCA_030643345.1 Spirochaetaceae bacterium | reverse complement strand
GTTGCGTTTTTCTTTTTTTTTCTTTTCTCTTTTCTTTTTTTTTTTTTTATTTTATATTAATTTTTAAATTTGTTAAAAAATTTAAAGCATTTTTTTTTTTTTTTCATTTTATGCTTTAGTTAAAGAAACAAATATTTTATTATTAACATTATATAGGTAAAACAATTAATAAAAAATCTATTTTTATATTTTTTTTATGTTTTTTTTCAATTATACCAATTTCTTATCTAATTGCGGATAAAAGAGCAGAGAATATCGAAATTTATCATGTTTTGGATAAATCTTTATCCATGGTTGAAGAGATAGAATCAGTAAAGGAGTATGTTGTTGAACATATTCTTGAGAAAATAGTTGTTTTAGGAGATTATTTTCTGTTAATCCCATTTTACGGCAGTACCGATAGTTCTTTTAATGGATATATTTCATCTGGAAAAGAACTTAAAGAACTTAAAACTGATGTACAAAATCTGCATGCTGATGGACGATTCACAGATATTGGGAATGCGCTGGATTATTTAAGGTCCAATATTAAATCAGAAAACAAATCAGCCAGAAAATATATGCTTCTAATAACCGATGGCAAACAGGAAGCACCTCCTGACAGCCCGTTCTACTCACCTGATGGAAGTTTTAACCATGAATTCCTGGAAAACACTAAAGAAATCCAAAAATCAGGATGGAAAATTATAGTTCTTGGAATTGGTACAAAATCGGCGGCTAAAGAAATCGCACAGGAACTCTCTGCAGGTTATTCAGTAGTATCTGAGAGTGCAGACAGCCAGGGAATTAGTGAAAGTATTGACAATTTCCTTGGAAGAATGGATCTAACACTTTTCCCTGACAAAATTAAGCTGGAGAAAACAGGAAATGCTGTACTTGAATTAGAAATTACAAGCACTAATTATAATAAAACACAGAGTATAAAAATTCTCGAGATTAAATTAATATCCGATAACCAGAAAAGTGTAAATATTCTATCAAATACTTTTGAATTTCAGGTTGATCCTGGAAAAGTGTCAAAAATTGATATCCCCGTAATCTTTCCAGTTAAGGAAAACGATTATGTGTCTGAAGTTGTCTTTATCTTTGGAGATAAAAATTCATTCACACCCGCAGTTCACCATATTGAAGTGATAATGAATAAAGGAATCCCTGATTTTATATACTATTTAATAATTGCTATCGTAGTAATCATCTTAATTTTCTATTCTTTTAGAATAATTCAGCGCAAAAAATTGGAGGATGAAGAAACGAAAGATGGAGCTGTATAATAATAAATTCAGGTATATCACTGATTATATACTGAATAATGACAATTTTATTATTACTGCTCATGAAACTCCGGATGGTGACGCAATAGGAAGTGAAAGTGCAATGTACAGTGCGCTGAAATCTCTTGGCAAGAATGTTAAAGTTGTAAATGCCGATTCAATGGCAGAACGATATACTTTTCTTGACTATGACAATTCTTTTCAGGTCCTTCAGAATAACTATACAATACCTAAAGATATTGAAAAATATACCCTTATTATTCTCGATACTAATGATATATACAATATCGGCGGAATTAATGAAAAAATTTTGAGTAAAGCAAAGCATCATATTATTATTGACCACCATGAATCTTTTGAAAAAACTACTGATAACATTCTTATCATGAGTAATGCTTCCTCCACATGCGAAATACTGTATGACTTGTTTGATTTTTTCAGTTTTGAAATTGATTTTAATGTTGCCCAGGCTCTATTTGTCGGGATTGTTTATGATACCGGGTCCTTTATATATCCTAAAACTACAGCAAAAACATTCAGGATAGCATATAAGCTTGTAAGTAAAGGTGTTTTACCAAATGATATATACAGCAGGATATACGAAAGCAATTCTGTTTCTGCCCTTAAATTGCAGGCAAAGGTTTCTTCAACTTTAAAACTATACTATGATCAACATGTAGCTGTCCAAATAATGCTAAAAGAAACCATAAAAGAATGCGGAGCTTTGTATGAAGAAGCAGATGCAATAATTAATACACCCTTAAAAAGTAAAACAATTAAAGTATCAGTCTTTTTCAAGGAGAACTCTGAGGGAGTACTTAGATGTTCTATGAGGTCCAAAGGCAGTATAGATGTTGCTGCTATAGCGCAAATTTTTAACGGAGGCGGTCACAGAACTGCTGCCGGGTTTAAAAGCAGGTATCCCCTTGAAGAAATAAAGGAAAAAGTGTTAAAAATGCTGGAAGTGTATTTTAATTGAGGTGATGCTGTGAAGCACTTTCTAATTTTTCTTATTTTACTTTTAGTGTTGACAGGATGCCGGCAGGATTCTCAGGTAGAGATAACAAAACCAGTGGAAATCAATCCTGTTTATAATACCAATATAACCCAAAATGAAGTAACAAAGAATACTGTTAATACGACTGACAATGAGAATATTCCAAAAGTAACTGTAAACCCGGATTATTTTCTTATAGATTTAATTGATACCAATCTTGATTTAGATACCGATGATGAACAAATTCTGATAGTTAAGGATAATTCAGTTACCGGATCACCTGTGAAAGTGCTGGTAGCAGATTTTGATTATATTATGAACTCCTATTCTATTTCATGGGAAGCAGAAACAAGTTGTGATAACAGTCGTTCTTTTTTACTTACTCTGACAGACATAACCGGTGATCATAACCTGGAAATAGTCTGTTCAGGAACAGACCTTGATGGAGAGGAAACCCTGAATATCTATAGACGAACACATTCAAGAGGGGGCCTTGTATTAAATTTTTCTGAAATAATTAAATTAAAAATTGATGGAAATATTGAGATAAAGGAAGAAAAACGTACTCAGGCATATCAATCAGGAATCAGTGGAGGTATAAGCTTTCCAATTATTGTTACAAAAACAGATCCGCTTTCAGATAATATTCTTGATCTTATACAGAAAACTTACTTTTGGAGAAACCAGGATTCTCTATACAAGCTTATAAGTGAAGAGAAAATTCCCGGTGATGAAATAGAAAACATAAAACTTAGAGAACTTTACAGAAGCGGAAGAGAGTATTTTAAAAGTTTTCTAAATGGACCATGGATGTTATCTTCTTCAGACAGTAGTCTTGCATATAATAAACCTTTTGTCTTTTTTGGTCCTGAAAATGAACAAATTGTATTTTCCGATAATGATTTTCAGGAAATTTATATTTGGAAGACTTCAAGTAAGACTCTTTCAAATACCCTGCAAATTACATGCACAAATGAACTAGTTCCATTTCTTGATGTTACTTTGTCAGTTCGGATACTGGACTTGAATAATATAAGTATCCGTTTTAAAGATAACAGTGTTCATAATAGTAGAAATACGGAGAGCCAGGTTTGGACGGGAAGTTATTTTAAGCTTAGTCTAGATACACAAAGAGCTTTAATAAGAGATTTTCGCTCAAACTCATCAGAATCTATTATACCACTACTATCAGGTTATTACAGGAGTGATACAGGGGACGAAATATTTTTTGATACTCCTGATTATACCCTTAAAACCGGTAAAAATACAATAAATGGAGGATTTTATCTTTTTGATAATGGTATAAAAATCGCCGAATTCATGATTTTAAATGAGAATAATCTGGTTAAGCAAACACTAAGTTACAAATATGACTATTTTGAAGAGATTAATGAAACTGAAATAATTAGAACAATTATTCTTATACCCGGTGATTTGACAATCACAGGATTTATACCAAATGGAGAACATTTTGTCCGATTTCTTCAAATTGAACAAATAGAACCTATAGAAACAAATGAATAAGTTCAGTAAACAGGGAAACCTTCAAATCCCTCTTCTTTCAATCTTATTAAAGCATTAGATATCTCCTCCCGGGATGAAAAATAGAGAAGAACTTTGTAATATTTTATTGTATGTATAATTTGCTCCTCAACTATTGGATTAAATCCCCGTTTCTTAAGATCAATAGAAAGGTAGTGTGCATTTTCTGAATCTTTAAATGATCCTGTTTGTATCATATAATTGTGAATTATTTTTTTTAAACCACCATTATTTAACAAGGCAAAAGATGTAATAATATCAGGCAGTTGCGATAATTCATTTCGTATAAGACCTGCTTCCGGGCTTTTTTCAAAGTTATTTACAATTTTTTCTATTAGTTTATCCATTATGACTGTTTTAGAATTAGTTTTCGCAATTATATACATTAAATATATTGATTCAGGTTTCTCAAGTGCTGAAAGGCTGAAATCAATATCATCTTCGGAATTCAGGATTTTTAATATTGTAAAAAAAAGCTTACCCTGGTCTGTAAGACTCGTATTTGAACTCTTTACTAGTATCTCTTCCAGCTGTGCTTCTGCCGATAGGAGTTCACCTTCCAGCAACAATATTTTTGCAGACTCAAGTAACATCCTGTAATCTATCAAATCCAGATTGATCAATGCCGCTTTTTGATAATAAATCTGAGCTTTATTCAAATTAGCTGATAATTCATAGAATTGTGCCAGGCGTTCATAGAGATTTTTCCTGTCATCCCTTTCTGAAACAAAATTGATTTGTTTTTCGAGCAACAATGTTATTTTATCAATATTTCCACTTAATTCTGAAATTTCAAAAAGTACGGATGTAAAATTATCGGAATCCCTATTATCACTTAACCAATCTTTATATAAAAGTAACGCTTCGTCAGTATTACCAATACTATAAGCATCCCGTGCTTCGTCTATACCGGCAAAACAGGGGAACAAAATAAAAAAGAATATAAAAACAGTTAAAAATACCTTTACATACACACCCATTAAACAATAGATCCTTTAAATGTATTTCCTCCCAAATCGATTAATTTAATATTTTGAAAGGTCCCTATCAAAGCACTTTCTCCAGGGAAAACTACCATTTCATTTTTTTCGGTCCTTCCAAGCAGTTCCTCACCATTTTTACGTGATACAGATTCAACAAGAACTTTAACTTTTTCCCCTACTCTATCCATTTTTATTATATTACTTATCTTCCTTTGTATTCTAATAATCTCGTTTAATCTCTTTAGTTTTTCTTTGTCCTCTATACTATCGGCAAAATCAAATGCTTTTGTACCTTCTCTGGGATTATAGTAATAAGTAAATGCATCGTTAAACTTAATTTCCTTCATTAAATCTTTGGTTAACTCCAAATCACCTTGTGTTTCTCCAGGAAAACCAATTAAAAGATCGGTAGTAATTGAAATACCAGGTATTCTGGTTTTCATTTTTTTTGCCAGAGAAAAAAAATCAGACCGGGTGTATCCTCTGTTCATTCTATCAAGAATTTTATCTGATCCATGTTGTACTGCAAGATGGATATGTTTACATAATCTGTCATTTCCTGCTATTAAATCTATTAAATCTTCAGGGACATCTTTAGGATGTGAACTGATAAATCTTATCCAACCCAAAGATTTTGTTTCATTAAGAATCAGTTTTAATAACCCGGTAAAGTTAATAATAGTATCATTCTGTATATACCGATAGGAATTAACATTTTGTCCAAGAAGAGTAACCTCCTTAACTCCTTTCTGTTCAAGTTCCTTTAATTCCCTTATTATTGATTCGGGAGAACGGGAAATTTCACGACCTCTGACATAAGGGACAATACAATACGTACAAAAATTATTACAACCATGCATAATAGGTACCATTGCTTTAAAAGCATTCTCAGCTAAATGAAGTTCTCTGAAGGTATATTCACCGTCTGAAACAAGGTTGTCATTCCATATTTTTTTAGTATCGAGGTACTCTGCTAATCTTTCTTTATTAAAATTACCTATTACCATATCAACAGCAGGGGCTTTTTTTTGTAAGCCCTCTTTAAGTCTCTCTGCCATACATCCGGTTATTGCAAGAGTAAAATTATGGGATTCCTTTAGATGTTTGTAGTAGCCTATTCTACCCCATATTCTATTTTCAGCAGTCTGGCGAACAGAACAGGTATTGATAAGTACAAAATCCGCTGTCTCTTCGGATTCTGCTTCTTTCCATCCTTTACTTCTTAAATCATTAATAATTGCATTTGACTCTGCTGTATTCATCTGACAGCCATATGTTTCAATCCAGTAATATTTCAAACCTGATTATCCTCAATAAGAGATCTAATATACCATTTTATAACATTCCAGTCATCTTTACGGGGAAGCAGTATCCAGTATCCCCTGTAGAAATTATCTTCATACTGCTTTGATTTATCTTTAAGTTTATAGATATTTGTATAAGTATTGTACAAAACATTAAAAGTACTTAATCCCTGCTTCCTGTTTACTTCAGTATCTTTATATTTCATAAAAAGACCAAGCATTTCCATAGCAGAAATATTTGTATCCAGGTAATTCTTCATAGTTTGAAACAGTTTTAAGACTGTACCAAGATCTGTTATATCAAGACCGGTCATCTTATCTTTTATCCCCTGTATTACCAATTGCTGTCTTGATGTTCTGCCAAAATCAGAACTTGTATGTCGTGATCGTACAATTCTTAAGGATTCAATACCGTTAAGATGGTGCGTTCCCTTTTTATAGTACAGTGTGCTCCACTCTCCATTATCTCTTACCGTATAAGTAGGATCGATGAGATCTGATTCAAGGTAAATATCAATACCGCCAAGGATGTTAATAAGATCTATAAACGCATACATATCCACAGCAATATAACCGGCAATCGAAAGACCTGTAATATCAGAAAGTATTTCTATAAACTTATCACCGCCATATGATCTGTAATAATCATTAATCTTTCTTTCCTGATAATAAAGATCTCTGGGAATCGCAATAAGTGTCATTTTATCTGTATTACCATCTGCATGAACAAGTATAATCGTATCTGCATTATTCTCATGGGACCCAACTACAACAAATGTTGTACTATTATTATTACTGTATTTATCAACAATTAGAGGTAGATTTTCAGGTATATCCATACGAAGAGACTCATCTGCCTTATCATGATATCCTAGATACTTAAGTGACGAGATCATAATATCTTCAGAATCCATCAAATAAATGTCTCCAATTATTTTTTGAACTGCAAATGAACCGGTTAGAATATTATCTTTATCAGTAATATCATAATAAAAGTAATCGTTGTCTTCTCTGGGAGTTCTTTTGACAGTAATATTATTCTGTGTCAAATATGCTTTAAAGGCTTCATCAGCCAAAATCGACTCAACCTTCAACTTTGATAAATCAACCAGTCTTATCTCATCAGTTCTTTTATCTGAATCTTCAAGGATTTCTCTTAATGCGGAATAGAATTCTGAGTATTCAGTAAATTTTCTATCAGCTATCAAAAATTGAAGACTTAACTTATCCAAAGATGCTTTAATGGAAAAAGTTAAATCCTTATTTGATATAATGTAGTAATAATTTGTATTTTCCTCCTTCAAATCACTTATTTTCAATTTTTCGAAGGTCAAATAATTGTTTAAAGAACGATCAGCAGCAAGTTTTACAAACTGCTTCTTAAGATGATTATATTTTTCATAATGCAGGTCTACAACAGAAAATTCATTATCAATAAATGTAAACATCAAAGAAATGTTTCTATTTATCTCTGAAAGTAACAATGTTTCTTCATGATCCATAATACTTTTTATAGTAATAGCGGGGTCCTTTGGTTCGTCTATTCTCAATGTAAAATATATATTGGATGATTTTGTTAATTTATAACTGGATGGACCGGTTTTTGCAGGACCAAGATTTCTTGCAGACAAAAAGGCTTGTATATCATCAGAGTTTATCAGATTATAAAAATCAATCTCCATCCTGGTTTTATCAGAATGAATAAGGATATAATCAACTGCATTATAAAATTGCAGATTATCATCACTCTCCTGTGATATTTCAATTGCATTATCAGATGCTGATAAAGACAACTTATTTTCAGAAAGAGACAGTAAACGTCTTATCTCATTGGAACTCGAATTTATTAATCTTATATCATCTTCAAGAACCAGATTTTGACTATTATAGTTTTCAATTTCTGTAAAAAGTCTGGTAATTTGTTTATCATGCTTATGTGATACAGTAAAAAACTGAATTGCAATGACAATCATTAAGATGAAGATGATTGTACCAAAAGCAAGTATTATTTTTTTTGATTTTATTTGTATTTTCATTGACAGTGAGAATAACCTTAAAATTGTATTTTTATCAAGTGAAACAGTAAAAATAGAACCAAAATAGAATCATTTCTACTGTTTCATTTCAATTTTATTTTCTGTTTTTTGCGGAATTTACTGTGTTATACATAAGCATTGTTATTGTCATGGGTCCGACACCACCTGGTACAGGGGTAATTTTAGATGCTTTTTCTAAAGCTGCTTTATACTCAACATCACCAACTAACCGGTAGCCTCTTTTTTTAGTACTGTCATCTACTCTGTTAACACCAACATCTATAACTACAGCACCATCTTTTATCATATCTGCTGTAATAAATTCAGGTTTACCTATTGCAGCAATCAGGATATCTGCCCGCCTGGTTATTTCTGCTATATTTTTCGTTCTGGAATGACAAACTGTTACAGTAGCATTCCCTCCTTCAGATTTGGATAACAGTAAATTTGCTACCGGTTTCCCAACAATATTGCTACGACCAACAACAACTACATTGGCACCTTCCACCTTAACATTTGAATGAAGTAGCAGCTTAATAATTCCATGGGGAGTACATGGAAGGAATGTATCCTTTCCCATTATCATCTTTCCTATACTCTGGGGGTGAAATCCGTCAACATCTTTTTCAGGGATAATACGCATAATAACTCTATCTGTATCAATATGTTTAGGTAAAGGAAGCTGTACAAGGATACCGTCAATCTTAGAGTTATTATTCATCGTATCCACAAGAGCCAATAGTTCCTCTTCTGTTGTTTCTGCAGGTAGTTTTACATTTTCCGAATACAGACCAAGATTATCACATGCTTTTTCCTTGGCACTAACATAAGACCGGCTTGCAGGATCCTCTCCTACTAATATGACACCTAAACCCGGGGTAATTCCTGAAGCTTTAAGCTCAAGGACTTCTTTTTTTAAATCTTCTCTAATTTCACTTGCGATCAATTTTCCATCAATAATTTGAGCAGCCATTAATTTCTCCTATATACGATTAAATTTATTATAGATTATTTACCATAAAATGAAAAGTAGATTCATGCTGAGTCTTGAAGACAAATTCCCATTCAAATATATCAATTAGCGTTGATAAATTGAAGTTCAGGTGATAGTATACAGTCTTATAACAATTACGAGGTGTATACTTGAATAGAAAACTTATTTTTATTGTTTTAATAATTTTGATGTTTACAACTTTTGCATTCACTCAGGAGACTGAAGAAAAGTTTCTTGAACCTTACAGCCAGGGAAGCCAGACTTTCTCCATAAATGCAGGTTTATTAATACCGCTTTTCATCATTTTCCCGAATCAGAGTGATACTGTTGTATCTTTTAAAGATCAGCTTTCTCTCGGAGGTACAGGATCTCTCGAATGGGCAGCATTTTTAAACAACAGATGGTCTCTCGGTGTTGGGCTTGCCGGTTCTTTTGCTTTTACTCCCCAAAAGAATACACATTCACTTATTCCTATTACAGCCAATCTTACTTATAATTATCTTTTTAGTTCATTTGAAATACCGGTAATATTGGGTGCAGGATTAGCTGTGAACAGAGTTGATGATCAGGTTTATTTTGGATCTATAGCAAAGCTGGGTACAGGAATATTCTATAACGTAAATGCAGAATGGGGTCTTGGATTAAGAACACAGTATTGGATTGTTCCTGAAATCTACTTTGGTCCCAATTCAGAAAATACTGCATATGGTAATTTTCTTGATATCGGCCTTTCTGCAAAATTTCACTTTTAACAGGAAAAAATATGAAAAAACACTTTTTATTATTACTTACTATAATTCCCTTACTGCTTATATCCTGTAATCCTGATGGTCCCGGGATATTCTACAAAATTTCTGTCGAACCCCCCCTTAGTAATTCTTCTCTTAGCGAGAAGAGTATCTATAAAGTTGTTAACGATGGCACGAAGACATACGTTCTTGCAGGTGGAGCAGTCTACAAGGAGTCAGGGTCCGACTGGGATAAAATATCCGCTCCTTCCGGAGAGAATCAGGCAGTATCCCTGACAGCTTTCGGTACAACTATCTACAGTGTATATGCAGATGATATCAATTCCAGTATGTATGAACTTAGTGGTTCAAACTGGTCACCGGCTACAGGTACTGGATCTCTTATAAATTCTAATGATCTAATACTTATAAATGGAGATACTTCATATATTTTTATCTGCCAGGAAACAAGTATAGGTAAGTATGATATCTGGTCATATGATGGTACAGTTGTTGTAAAAGTCTCTTCCACGGAAATAGATACACATGTTATTAGTTGTGCTGTATTGGGAGGTGTCTACTATCTTGCCAGCAGCAATGTTACAGATCTAATAGGAGACAGTGAAATCTATACCACAGATGGTACTATCGGTACTTTGACAGCAACATCTCCTGCAGGAGGAGGATCTTCGACATTCCCATTTTCTAAAGCTTTAGGAGACATTATAATAGATCCTGTCGCAACACCTATTTTATATGTATCCACCAAGGAT
>DAOWMA010000225.1 GCA_030643345.1 Spirochaetaceae bacterium | reverse complement strand
TTGTTATATTAAAGGTGCAAATAAACTTAAAAACCTGACTATTAATTCTTCGGAATCAGAACCCACTCAAATTGGAGAGGGTGTGGAATTAGTAAACGGTATTATTGGCTACGGGTGTCATATTTTTTACGGTTGTAAGGCAGTGCGTTTTATTTTAGGAGACAATTCAAACTTAAAATACGGAGCAAGGCTCATTAACTCATTTCTGGGAGATAACTCAACTATTTCATGTTGTGAAGTGCTTAACAACCTTATATTTCCTGCACATGAACAGCATCATAATAATTCATTTCTTATTGCATCTGTAGTTATGGGGCAGAGTAATATTGCCGCAGGAGCAACCATTGGGTCAAATCATAACAGCAGGGCAAATGATAATGAGATCCAGGCAGGACGCGGCTTCTGGCCCGGGTTATGTACAAGTGTCAAACACTCCTGCCGGTTTGCTTCCTTTACACTGCTTTCCAAAGCAGGTTATCCCGCCGAGCTTGATATCCCTCTGCCGTTTGCACTTATTAATAATAATGCAGCAGAAGATCAATTGGAAATTCTGCCTGCATTCTGGTGGATGTACAATATGTATGCTCTGACCAGAAATACCTGGAAATATCATAATAGAGATAAGCGGATGAGAAAAATACAAAATATTGAATTTGATTTTCTGGCACCTGATACCATAGAAGAGATAGTCCATGCCTGCCGATTATTGGAAATTTATACAGCTGAAGCTTATTTACGCAGCAAAGGGGATCTACCAGAGATAGAAGGTAAGAACAAACTTGTTGAAAAAGGGCGCAGGCTTCTATCAGGAAATGAAGAACAAATAAAAGACCTTAAAATTTTCGGTGAAGACATTGAAAAGTCAAACCGGAAAGTAATAATATTAAAAACCCATAAAGCCTACCATGCCTATCATGATATGATCCATTATTATGCTGTCAGAAATTTGCTTGTTTTTATGGATACAAACCCTGAAGCCTCTTTTAAGACTATGTGTAATGTATTGGAAGGCGGCTGTGAACACAATTGGGTAAACTTCGGAGGGCAGCTTATTCCTGAAAAAGATGTTGACCAGTTACGATTGGATATTAGATCCGGGGATCTCACCAGTTGGAAAGAGATTCATAACAGGTACAATTACCTTTATGAAGAATATCCTGGAGAAAAGCAAAAACATGCATTTGACATACTATGCAGCATATTGGGAACAGACAAATTGACTGAAAAATTATGGATATCGTCCATGAATAAGGCAATGGAAATACAGGAGTTCATAGGCAAACAGGTATACAATACCAGAAAAAAGGATTTTGATAATCCCTTTCGCCGGAGAACATTTAGGAATTCAGAAGAGATGAGGGCTTCAATAGGAACTGTTGAAGATAATAGTTTTGTTAAACAGATACGAAAAGAAACAGATGATTTTAAGGAACTGGTTAGTAGAATCAAAAATCGGTTTGCCTGATTTTTTTAACAAGTTGTTCGAATTTATCCATTGTGTGTTCGTAAAACATCTCCCAGCCCTCACATAATATACTGAGTGTGTTCGGATTAGCATTTGGTCCCCTCATTTTTGGACAGTCACCATGACAAAGTTTCAGCCATTTGCAAGTACTGCATTTACTGTTCCAATTACTCTTTTTTTTGCCGAACTTCTCATAGAGAGGGCTTGCCAAAGCATCCTCCCAGGTATTTGAATTTACATTACCTAACATAAGTTCTTTTTCCACAAAGAAATCGCAGGGATATATACTTCCGTCATATTCCACAACAAAGTACTGTCTGCAGTCCTTGTCCATGGAGCATTCTGAGTATCGACCCATTACCAGATAGTTTAATACAGAGTCAAAGTGGCGGATAGAAACTTTTCTTGTATCTTTTCTGTACCACATGTCAAAGATTTCGCAGAGAAATTTTCCCCACTGCTTACCTGTAATGGAATAATGGATCAAATTTCCTTTTTTATCGTATTCCACACAGGGTATGAACTGCAGGAAATTAAATTCTTTCTCCCTGTAGTATTTGTACAACTCTTTGGATTTACAAACATTTTCTGAGTTAACCAGACATAAAATATTAAACTCTGCTTTTGCGTTGCGAAGATGATTTATTCCCTGCATAACCTTGCTGTGGGTTGGTTTTCCATCTATTGTAAGTCTGAATTTATTATGAACTTTATTGGGTCCATCAAGGCTTACTCCCACTAGAAAGTTATTTTCTGCAAAAAAATCCGCCATAGGCTGATCAATCAGTGTTGCATTTGTCTGCAGTCCATTGCTGATTTTTGCACCCCGAGGGGCATATTGTTTTTGGAACTCAATAACTTTCCTAAAGAAATCCAGACCCATTATAGTGGGTTCTCCACCCTGCCAGCCAAAACTGTATTCCGGCAGAGGCAACCCCATATAACTGGAGATCATCTTTTCCAGGGTTTTGTATGACATTGCAGGTTTTTCACCTTCTTTTATGTAGTTAAGGTGGTCAATATAGAAGCAGTATTCACAGCGCAAATTGCATGCAGCAGATGCTGGTTTTATTAGTAGCGAAAATGGTTTTATTTTGTTCATATATCTTCCTTGATCCGTATTGCCTCACGAGTAAATCTAACCCAAATTAAACCAGCAGTAGCAGTGATTTCTTTCTTTTTTGCTATTTTTTTCTTTCTTTGTAAACACTGTGGATCTGTGTAAATCCCATTGATAGTTATTTACAGTTTACCATTGAAACTCTCTCTGGTTTTTCTTTGATACCATAGCTTGCAATATTTCCTTCTTTTTATCAACTATAGTCTGAACCTGATTGGATTAGAATTAATGAATTGTTCCTTAAACCTGGATTTGTATTTTTCAGGAATTTTATCTGAAACCATAACCCGTTGATAGGGTGTGTTGGTTGAAGTTCCGGTTAAGGAAGAGACTTCCATCTTCTTTAGTACAATTTAATATTTGACAATTTAGCTTTTATGTTATAAGTTCGTTTTGTATCCGAACAAAGAAAAATAAATATTGGAACTTTAGTATGATTAAAAAACTTAAAGCTGAAATGATGCGACCAACCAGAGTTCTTGAGCATAACGCAAATGTTGTACTAAAATTGATTCGTTCTGAACAACCTATATCCCGTGCTGAAATTGCCCGAAAACTGGATGTAAGTAAATCTTCAATATCAAATATTATTACTTATCTATCTGAAATGGATCTTGTTTCATATTATGGGAAGGGAGAAACGCTGACTGGAAGAAAATCTGAACTTCTTATTTTTAATCCCAGGAGTCATTATTTTTTTTCTGTTGACCTTCGCTGGAATGAAAGAATTATTGGTTTGATGGATATGGAAGGGAGGGTAATTGAAAAAGTTTCTTTTCATGAAGAAGATGGTAAGCCGGAAGATCTTATTCGTAAAATTTGTTCTACCATTATTGACATGAAAGAGTTTGATGATATCCCTGTAGACAGAATAGAGGGGGTAGGAGTTATTTTGTCCGGGTTTGTGGATATTAGTAATGGTACAGTCATTCGTTCCAAACATCTGCAATGGGAAGGTGTTGATGTAGTAAATGAATTTGGTAAATATCTGGATTACCCTATCGCCCTGGAAAATGATACTAATGCTCTTTGTCTTGGTGAGTATTGGATAGGATCAGGAAAAGGTTATCGGAATGTTGCTTATCTATTTATTGGTGATGGGTTAGGAGGTGGTATAGTAATTGACGGTTCAATATATCATGGAAGTAATTCTATTGCATCTGACTTCGCCCGACTACCTTGGTATAAAGATGGTATAATGGTTCCAAGTGAGGAAGTTCTCTCCCTCCCTTCTATTGAAAACTTCCTGAATAAAAAATTTTATTTTGATAAAAGAAACAATATTATTATTGACCAGGATGGTGGAATATCCAGTGAAGATGTTTCTTCGATTATTGACTTAATTTATGAAAGACTGCTGCTTATTCTTACTACAATTATTGCTTCTTTTAATCCTGATATAATATTTGTCAGAAGTCCTCTGGAGCAGATTGATAATAACCTGGTAAAAAAACTGGAACTTGATTTAAAAAAGTACTTTAAAGATTTACCACCTGAAGGTATCAATGTTAAAATAGCTTCTTTTTCTGAAGATGCCGGATTAATCGCTGGAGCAGCTGTAGCGATCAGTCAAAGCAGGTTCAGTTTTGTTATTTCCGGGTAAATACAGCTTTCTCTCCTGTATGTACTTTCCTGGGGTATTTCATTTGTTTTACCGTATGCAGAACGATTTTCTTTGTTGTAGGATAATATATAATAAAAAAAATTATTTTTATTGACAAGTAATAATTTTTATAGTAAACTAAGTTGGTTTTGAGAACGAACGAACAATCAATGTTTATTTCTTTTTAAAATTGAACCAAAAAATGGAGGATCATGATGAAAAAGACGATTGCAATTCTATTAACAGTTCTTATGGGGACAATGCTTTTTGCCGGAGGACAAGGGGAGGTTAGTAGGGAAGAACAGGCTGGAGGTTTATCACC
>DAOWMA010000111.1 GCA_030643345.1 Spirochaetaceae bacterium | reverse complement strand
GGGGAAGGGGGCGTTAAAATGTCCAAGTCCCTTGGGAATGTAATAAATCCTGATGTAATAATTGCAGACCTGGGTGCGGACACTATGCGCTTATATGAGATGTTTATGGGGCCCCTGCAGGTTTCCAAGCCGTGGTCTACCAAGGGAACTTCCGGGGTTTACAGATTCCTGGACAGAGTCTGGAGAGTTAGTGAAAGAGAAGTTTCAGATGACAAGCCTACTCCGGAATTAATAAAAATTCTTCATCAGACAATAAAGAAAGTATCACAGGATACAGCTAAGCTGGAGTTTAATACAGCAATCGCTCAGATGATGATCTTTATAAATGAAGTATTCAAGAGTCCGGTACTTTACAGAGAAATATGGGAACCGTTTGTTCTTTTATTGTCTCCCTATGCGCCACATTTGGGAGAAGAGATGTGGCAGAAACTGGGTCATAAAAAATCTCTGGCCTATGAAACCTGGCCTGTCTGGGATGAAGAGCTTGTTAAAGAATCTGTTGTAGAAATTGTTATGCAGATAAATGGTAGGGTAAGAGCAAAACTGGAACTGCCTGCGGGAACATCGAAAAATGAAACTGAAAAACTTGCCCTTGAAAATGAAAGGATAAAGACCTATACCGAAGGTAAAACCATTGTGAAGGTAATAACAATACCGGATAAGCTGGTTAATATTGTTGTAAGATAACGTGTTCTTTCTCTAAAAACTTAACTTGTACAAACACCCAAAAGGGTATAATTGCTTTTATAATTAACCCGTTATGCAGGTATTTCGGGATTATTAATGGATTTTTGTACCCGATTGGGTATAATATTATTGACTTGATTGATATTTTTAAGGATAATAGTCTTATAAACGGTAATATTATACCCTATAGGGGCTAATTATGAATATATCAACTGAAATTAGAAAAATGCGTAAAGTGGCTGGCCTGTCCCAGGCCCAGTTAGCCGAACGAGCGGGTGTGGGGTTGAGGTTTGTTCGTGAACTGGAACAGGGCAAGACCACTGTCAGAATGGACAAGGTTAACCAGGTACTTGCATTGTTCGGTCGTGAGATATGTATTGGAAAAAAATTATGAATCGTATGGCTGATATCTACTATAAGGATCGCCTGGCCGGTAAATTAGAGGAAATTGGGGATAGTACTTATCGGTTCACTTACAACAAATCCTATCTTATTGAAGGAGAGCCTGTTTCTGTAACACTACCACTGCAGAGCGGGTCATTTGAGTCTAATGAGCTATTTTCATTTTTTGCCGGGCTTGTTCCCGAGGGCTGGTATCTAAAGATCGTATCAAAAACGGTTAAAGTTGATAAGTCCGATACCTTTGGTTTGTTGATAAAAACGTGCGGTGACTGTATAGGAGCAGTTAGTGTAAGGGAGATTTCCGGTATCGATGATTGATTATGACCAAAAGACTCTTAGGAGCATATTCGGGAAACCAATACTTCCGATAATTCCAATCACTTTACCGGAAGTTTCTTTCAAAGCCCGGCAACTTGCAGGAAAGTTAAGTATTTCCGGAGTCCAGCCTAAACTATCGGTTCGTCTGGATGGTAATGAATTGCTTCCAGTTGTGCAGGATGGTCAGTTTATTCTTAAACCACAGACTGAAGGATTTTCTGAGCTACCTCAGAATGAGTATCTTTGTATGCAGATGGGGAAAAAGTTTGGTATAAATACAGCTGATTGTATTCTGTTGGAATTGGTTGACGGAAGCCCTGCTTATCTTGTTAAAAGGTTTGACCGTGCAGGGAAAGGGCAAAAAAGTAAAAAGTTGCACTGCGAGGATATGCAGCAGATTCTTGGGGGCAGGGATAAATATTCCGGCAGTCATGAACAAATTGCAAAAGCTATTCTGGAATACTGTACTTTTGCACCACTTGAACTGCAGCGACTGTTCGATCTGATAATCTTCAATTTTGTCATAGGCAACGGTGATGCCCATAAGAAAAATTTTTCTCTTCTTACAAAAGATGGTCATATATCTCTTTCACCAGCATATGATCTGGTTTCGTCCAGGACAGTACTTCCTGAAGAAACTGAAGAATTGGCTTTGACTATTGGAGGACGAAAAAAAAGATTGTCCCGCCATGATTTCGAAAATTTTGCAGAGCATATAAAACTTAGTTCTGATTATACATACAAAAAATTTTCAAGGTTGATAAGCTTACAGGATGAATTCTGTAGAATGATTACTGCTTCAACATTAACAGAAACCTTAAAGAATCGGTTTACTGTCATTATCACCAGGCGTCTGGATAGGCTGAAGAATAATTAATAGCTAATTGAGACTGTCCGGTAACCCCGTAATTCACTATTTGTGTACTCTGGTATACTGTGTACTACAATATATCAGTGTTTGAGCCTTAAAATTAAGCCTCGATTCAGTGGGTAGAGGTCGAGTACGACCTCCAGTCAGTGGGATTACTATTAGAGAAAGACTGACTCAAGTTAAGGGACAGCCTGAATTAAAGGTTAAGTAAATTTTGGATAAAAAAAGTATGTCTGAAAGAGATATTTGTACAAAATATATAACTCCGGCTATAAAAAAGGCTGGATGGGATATTCAACTTCAGGTTAGGGAGGAAGTCTCCTTAACAAAGGGGCGGGTAATTGTCAGAGGCAAAGTTCATACCCGGGGTAAAAACAAAAGAGCAGACTATATTCTCTACTATAAACCCAATATCCCTATTGCTGTAATAGAAGCCAAGGACAATAAACACTCAGTTTCCGATGGAATGCAGCAGGCACTGGGATATGCTGAAATGATAAAAGTTCCTTTTGTTTTTTCTTCTAATGGAGATGCTTTTCTTTTCCATAATAATCTGGCAGAAGATGGTGATATAGAAAAGGAGATCTCATTAAGCAGCTTCCCTTCACCGGAAACTTTATGGCGGCAGTACTGCAATGCCAATGAAATAACACCTGGTCAGAACAATATTATTACCCATGACTACTATAGTGACGGCAGTGGAAAAACACCGCGATATTATCAGGTAAATGCCATAAACAGAGCTATAGAAGCAATTGCAAAGGGCAGGCGTCGTATGCTGCTGGTTATGGCAACAGGTACAGGTAAAACCTATACTGCCTTTCAAATTATTTGGCGTCTATGGAAATCCGGCACCAGCAAGCGGATACTTTTTCTTGCAGATAGAAATATTTTAGTAGACCAGACAAAAACAAACGACTTTAAGCCTTTCGGAACTGTAATGACTAAAATTAAAAAAAGGCAAATTGATAAGTCTTATGAGATATACCTTTCGTTGTATCAGGCAGTTACCGGAAGTGACGAGGAAAAGAATATTTATAAACAGTTTTCCAGAGATTTTTTTGATTTAATAGTTATTGATGAGTGTCACAGGGGGAGTGCTGCAGATGATTCCAACTGGAAGGAGATATTAAAATATTTCTCTTCTGCCTCACATATTGGTCTTACTGCTACTCCCAAAGAAACAAAAGATGTATCCAATATCGATTATTTTGGTCCGCCTATTTATACATACTCTTTAAAACAGGGTATTGAGTTTGGTCTTTTGTTAGGTGTGATATATAAAAAAGGTGTACATAGATTTTTCAGAGCACGTATAAATAATGAAGAGAAGCCGTTCAAGCTTAAAGATTTGAAAAAACCACCTGCGATAAAAGTGTTAAATGGTAGAGCAAATCCTTTGGGTATCCCATATCTCTATGTTGCATCTACAACAGATACAGCAATTGCTGAAGTTCGTGGACACAAAGGTGAGTTTGTTACCGTTCTTGAATTTAACAATAAGAGGGATTTGGAACTGTTTGATTTGCGCGATCCAAGGAATACAATTAGTCCCTTTGAATTACCAGATTTGATAGAATTTATCTATAAACATATGCCCTATCTTGTATTGTTAGGAGATGAGTTATCCAAGCCAATTATTCCCCGGAAGGCTAATCTTGAATATTTATCATCCCAATATTTTTGTGAAGTTATCAAACAAATTGGATTTCATGGAATTATCTATAAAAGCTCAATCTCAAATGGCAACAATTATGTTATCTTTTCAGATAATAGACTTGGGACAGGGGCGATGCATCATTATAAAATTACAGAAATGAGTTTCAAATCAGAACTGGTTATACCACAATGATTTAAGATATTTATTACAAATGGAAAAAGAATATAAAGCGTATATAAAAGCTGAGGGCTCTCCTCAATGAGGAGGCCCCCGTTACTCCTTCTACTCCAGGTAGATGAGCTATTAATATTATCGTATAAAATTAATACTTTGGCAAGGATAAAATATGGAAGGAATCTCTTTTAATTTTCAATCATTTTCTAAGAATAAGTATTCAAGTACACATTGGTTCATATTTGACACCCTCTCCGGTTGCTAATAGACAATTTTTGTTATTTCTAAAACAATCTGATTTGCGATTGATCATTCCCTGACACAATAGAAGGGGTAGCGGAAAAACCGCCCGGGCAGCCCGGTGGAGGAACGGAACCGGAAAAAGCTGCACGGAAAAGCGGGTTTGGAGTGTGGGGGTTGATCGCGAGACTCGCAGCGATCACTTTCCCCTTCCAAAAAAATGAATAAATCTGAACAAATCATATATGTTGCTAACCATATATTAATAGTCTATACTCAATATACTTTAAATCGTTTCTGAAGACACTTGGAGGCTTAGAGTGGGTGAGATGGTCCGTTTTACAATTGATGGTAGAGAAATTGAGGCTGAAAAGGGTGAAAATCTGCTTAAAGTTGCAAAACGCAATGGTTTTGATATTCCTAATCTCTGCTGGATGGAGCATATGCTGCCTACCGGTTCCTGCCGAATGTGTCTGGTAAAAATTGAGGGGCAAAAAGGTCTTAAAACTTCCTGTACTACAGAAGTACAGGAAGGAATGGTGGTAACTGCTTTTGATGAGGAAATTGAAAGTATTCGAAGAACTAATCTTGAGTTTATTCTTTCTGATCATAATTATGATTGTTCAATATGCCAAAAATCAGGTGAATGTGAACTTCAGGAAATTGCATATAAGTATCAGCTTGGAAGTGAAGAGATTGCAAAGCTCAATTATCTGGCTGAAAAACCTGAGCTGGAATCTGATTACACCTCTCCTGTACTGAACTATGAACCCGACAAATGTATTAAATGTGGAAGATGTGTAACAGCCTGTACTGTTGTTCAGGGTAAGAGCGTTTTGTCTTTTGTAGAGCGTGGGTTTTATATGTATCCGTCACCGGATTTCACTAACTGGGGAGACTCAGCATGTGATGGATGTGGAGAATGTGTTCAGTCCTGTCCTACTGGCGCATTAGTGGAAAAACCCCTGGTATCTATGATTCGTGCTATGGATATTGATAAAAAAGTAAAAACCACATGTACCTACTGTGGTGTAGGTTGTCAGGTTGAGATGTGGGTTAAAAATGATCAGGTTGTAAGAGTTCGCGGTGTTAATGCAAAACCCAATAACGGCAGACTCTGTGTTAAAGGTAGGTTTGGTTACGAATTTATTACCAGTCAAGCTAGATTGACAACTCCTCGTATTAGAAAAAATGGAGAGTTAGTGGAAGCCGGCTGGGATGAAGCTCTTGATCTGATTACAGAAAAAATGACTGAAATAAGAGATACTTATGGTTCTGATGCTCTTGCAGGTTTAGCTTCTGCCAGATGTACAAACGAAGATAACTATGTCTTTCAGAAGTTTTTCAGAGCATCTATGGGAACAAATAATGTTGATCACTGTGCACGTCTTTGTCATGCTCCGACAGTAGCCGGTCTTGGTAAGGCTTTTGGGTCCGGTGCTATGACCAACCCTGTTGAGGAGTTTGCAGATGCCGACTGTATTCTTATTACAGGTACGAATGTTACAGAAACTCATCCTGTAACAGGGACGTATATTAGAAATGCAGCAGCTAAAGGGGCTAAGATTCTTGTATTCGATCCCCGAAAAATTGATATAGTTGGTAATGCATATCTCTGGATGCGTCAGAAATCCGGAACAGATGTTGCCTGGATAAATGGTATGATCAATGTAATAATTACAGAAGGTTAGGCAAATGATGAGTTTATGAAGGGAAGAACGGAGGGGCTTGAAGAACTTAAAAAGGCTGTGGCTTCCTATACGCCGGAAAAGGTAGAGGAAATTACAGGAATTAAAGTTGATGATCTTCGGGAGGCTGCCAGAGTCTATGCAACCTCTGAAAAATCTTCAATTGTATATGCAATGGGAATTACCCAGCATGTTACAGGTACAGATAATGTTCTTTCCCTTGCAAACCTCGCAATGGTCACCGGACAGATAGGTCGTGCTTCCACTGGTGTTAATCCCCTAAGAGGTCAGAACAATGTTCAGGGTGCCTGTGATTTTGGCGGATTGCCGAATGTTTATTCAGGATATCAGAAGGTAACTGACCCTGCTGTAAAAGAAAAATTTCAGAAAGCCTGGGATGTTCCCAACCTTTCAGATAAGGAAGGGCTTACTATTGTAGAAATGATGAACGAAGCAGCGGAGGGGAAGGTTAAGGGGCTCTATATAATGGGCGAGAATCCTATGTTGTCAGATCCTAACCTTAATCATGTAAAGGAAGCACTTACAAAACTTGATTTTCTTGTTGTTCAGGATATTTTTCTTACAGAAACAACTGAGTTTGCAGATGTAGTACTTCCTGCATCCAGTGCAGCAGAAAAAGAGGGTACTTTTACAAACTCTGACAGGGCTGTTCTAAGGGTAAGACCTGCTCTCGAATCTCCTGGTAATTCCAGAGGGGACTGGGAAATTTTGTGTGATCTTTCTACAAGAACAGGTTATCCAATGAGTTATAGTGACAGTAATGCTGTAATGGAAGAGATTGCAGAGCTAACTCCTATTTATGGTGGAATCAGTTATGAGCGTTTGGAGACTGAACATCT
>DAOWMA010000314.1 GCA_030643345.1 Spirochaetaceae bacterium | reverse complement strand
ATTATGCATCTGCTTCCCATTGTTCATCTATTGGGCTGATTATATCCCCTTGCTTACTTATTGTGCCCTTTAGAAAACCAAACACTGGTGATGCCTCATTATTTTGAAATGGAACTAACTTTGCTACAGGTTTCCCATGTTTAGTAACTATAATATCTTCTTTTGTCTGGTTTACCTCATCCATCAATTTCAAGCATTCTGCTTTAAATTTACCTGCTGCTATCTGCATCCAACCCTCCTCACTTATGACTACTTAGTCATGACTATAGTAATTCTTTTTTTATCTTAAAGCAAGCAAGAAGTTGACAAAGTTTGACAATTTGGTATCTTCCCTACCAGTCCAGCAGTTTCTGCTCTCCCTCAAGAGCTCTAATATCTGTAATATCCTGTCCTGCTTCGACTACACCTTTGTAATCACCATTTTCATCGTAAACAGGCAAGTATCTTATATGTAAAAACCGACCGTTCATTGTAAAATAAAATTCAGCCTCATCTTTTTCTTTATTCCTGAATCCATCAACAATTTTCTGTACTATATGTGCACTCTTTGGGGGATGACAGTTCTGTACAGTTCTCCCAATTATGCCGGGGCTTCTGGGGAACATTCTTTCCTTTCCCTGGGAGTAATATAAAACTCTGTCATTTTCATCAATAAAACTTATATCCAAAGGTAGAACCTTAAGCATCATATTTAACTGTTTTCCTGTTAATACGCCTACATCCAGAGGTATCTTACCGGTTTCTTCTCTTTCAGGAGAAGCAGAATCCGAACCAACATTCGCTTCAACCCTGGATTCTTCTCCTCTGGTTTTTCTTGCCTCTGCAGCTATCTTTACAAAATCAGGTATTCCTGTTTTGACAACATTAGGGTCCCAAAGATTACCTGGTTTTATCCAGGCATAGCCAATTGCACTTTCACCCCTTCTTATCTGTTTCCATGAATCTTCGGGCAATTTTCTCATGGCTGTTGGAAAAAGTATCTTTTCTTCCATAAAAATCATACCCGTTAAAGCCTTAACCAACCTTGTAACATGTGTTTTTAATAATTTCATATCTTCTGCCTTGTAAGCAGAATCTATATCTTTAAACATGACCCTTATTTCATCCTGCTTACCCCACATTACTCTTGAAGGTCCTGTAAAATTTACAGCTTCAAGAAAGGGGAATAGCTGATTCTCTTTTCTCTGATAATGGATCTCAACTTCTTTTAGTTCAGTTAGTGAAGATTCAAAAGAACTACGTTCTTTTCCTTTTACAACCTTCTTTACATCCTTCTTAATCCTCTTTATCAGGATCCTAAGATGTTTATTCTCCGCCCTGTATGTATGGACCGGATGCCCGGACAATGCTTTTCCTGTTTTCTGTTTTTCAAGAGTCTCCTCAAATACCTTAACATGAACATCACAAAGGGACTGAATATGCTCTACAGGGACACCTCCATCAATAAGAGACTGCTCCATGGATGCAATTTCTTCCGGACTTACATTTTTAATTATATCTTTAAACTGTTTTTGCACACTCTTTATATCTGAGCCTTCACTCAGATTGGTTACTATCTCTTTTAATAACTTCTGCTTATTCTCATTATTCCTTATCATTTCACTCATATTTAGCCTCCATGAGTGAAATATACAACTAATTTATACGGCAGTCTACAACTAATACTATTAAATTAGTAATAATAGAAATTATCAGTCAGGATTATACCCACTGTAAACAGCACTGGCACAGAGAGAAAGGAATTTGGTCATATCGCTGTCACTTCTGGACGTTATTATAACAGGGACTTTCGCTCCAAGAACAACATTGGCTACATCTGCCGACATCGTCATTGCCCATGCTTTGTAGAGGAAATTACCACCGGCAAGATGAGGTACAATTAGTATATCTGCATTACCTGCAACAATATTTCCGGTAATCCCCTTATGACGTACTGATTCCTCATACAGAGCAAGATCATAAGAAAGGGGTCCGTAAACATCAGCATCTTCCCATTTCATTTCAGTGAGCTGTTGAGCGTATATACTGCTTGGAATCTTCTCTGACGCCTTTTCATTGGCATCAAGAAGTGCAACTTTAGGTCTGGAAACACCCATACTTCTGGCAACATCTATGGCATTCAAAATAATATCCTTTGATGTGGATATATCATTCTTCATAGTTAGTTCAGTATTGATCCCCGGATCAGTAAGAAAAATAAACCGGTTAAGTTTTGGAAGCTCAAAAATACTGACCAGAGATAGCCGCCTGCCTGTACCTATACCACTTTTCTTATTGAGTATAGATTTCATAAAAACAGCAGTATTAATATTACCTTTCATTAACATCTGCCCTTTACCGCTCTTTATCAAATCAACACCCTTTTCAGCACACCTAACCTCAAAATCAGGTAAAGAAGAATCAACGGAAATTAATTTATAGTTATTACTGTATCTCTTATACTCTACAGGAAAATCTTCGGGATTACCTACAATATAAGCATCTGCTACTACCAGCTCTTCAATAGCCCTGTTTACCGCTTCTATTGCAGTTTCATTTGGTATAACAATAACTATATTAACGCTTTTTTGGATCTTGGCTCCCTGTATCAAGTCTCCCATTTTACGGCTTCTGGCCATATGCATCATTGATGCGCCATTGTATATTGCTGCAAGAATTTTTACTTTATCACTTACTGCAGAAAGGGCATGAGGAAAAGATGAATCGAAATAGATGGAATCCCCCTCTTCGAGAATGTATTCTTTATCATCAACAATAATTTTTAATACACCGGTCATAACATAGTGAAATTCCTCCCCTTCATGAGAGCTGTATTCTGCAGTATCACTTTCCTTAATTTCAACAAGAAAAGGCTCAACATGCCTGCCGCTGTAATGTGGGGCAAGACTCTCGTAATCCAGTTTCCTCTTACGCTCCACCCTGACTCTGGAATCTGATCTGGTAACAACCACACCCTTTTTATGAAAGCCCTTTCCATCTATCAGCGTGGAAACATCTGTATCAAGAACAGAAGCTATCTTTAGTAGATCAGATACTTCAATTTCCAACCCCTCATCTTCAACAAGCTTTAGAAAAAGTTCATTCTTCTCTATGGCTTCTGCCAGTTTACTGCGGGACATATCTCTTTCAATTCTAATTTCTTTAATATTTTCACCAGTATGCATAATTTGGGCTCCTTCCAGCCTTTAATATAAATATAATACCATAAATAAAGATATAAGCCTACTCAAATTAAATATATTGGAGATTATTGCAAGCTGCTGTCAATAAATATCATATCTTCCAGATCAATGACTGCATTAAAATAATATGTACAGATTCCGGATAAATCTGCTTTAATCTCAGGTATTTTATGACTCTGGCTCCAGCCAACTCCTGCAGAATCAACTCCAGCTTCGACTGCCATGGTTATTCCGGGTTTTAGATCATCAATTACAATAATTTCCTCTTTCTTACTACCAACCTGCCTGAT
>DAOWMA010000233.1 GCA_030643345.1 Spirochaetaceae bacterium | reverse complement strand
TCATCCTCTCTCATTGCTATCCAGGCACGACCGGTCCTTGAATTCTCAAGGCGTCTGACAACAAAGATAGTAAAAAGCACCATTGCTATCATTATGAAGTAGATGTAGATAGTTGCTGTCTGAAGTCTCATGTCCATACCGAAAAATCCGGGTCGCGGAATGTTTGCAACTCCACTTGGACCAAAGGAAAACGCATTCCAGTTTTCCAGCACTATTCTAATAACTTCACCAAACCCCAGTGTTACAATGGCAAGATAATCTCCTCTTAACCTGAGTACGGGAATAGCAAGTAAAACACCCATAATTGTGGCCAGTCCGGCACCTATGGGCAGACAGATCCAGAAGCTGATACCAAAGTGATAATTAAGCAGTGCATAAGTATATGCACCTACCGCATAGAAAGCTGCATATCCCAGATGGAGCAGTCCACCGAGACCTACAACAATATTCAGTCCAAGTCCCAGTACGATGTACATAAGAGCGGTTGTCATAATACTTGTCTGGTACAAGGATGTAATAAATGGAAAAGCTACAATAAATATGCCAAGGGCAATAAGTGCACCCTGTTTTGCTTTGGGATTGGCATCTGACCATTCCATAACCGTTACCTGGAGAGTTTTCTTACTGGTAACAGGATTTTGCATCTTCTTTCTATCCAGTAAATAACGCCATAGAGTAGACATTAAGAATGATCCAATACCCATTCCGGCAAGACTTCCCCAACGCCAGATGATAGTATTTTCAATTGTATTTACTTTAATAACCATTATGGGAAATGTAAGAATCATAAACCATAAGGAAATTATAAGTGATTTCTTCATCTCTTTGAGACTGAAGTATTTAAGTATATCTAACATGATTTAATCCTCTTTTATACTTTATTGTTTTCAGGCCTGCCGAGTATTCCCGATGGTCTGAAAATCAGTATTATGATAAGGAACAGGAATGCAAAAACATCCTCATAATCACTGGATATATAGCCGGTACCAAAACTTTCTGTCCATCCAAGGACAAAGCTTCCAAGTACAGCTCCCGGTATACTTCCAATACCTCCTAAAACAGCTGCAACAAAGGCTTTAATTCCTGCAATAAAACCGATGTAGAAGTTTAACTGCCCAATGTGTGTACTTATAAGTACACCTCCAAGAGCGGCAGTTGCTGATCCAATGACAAAGGTAATTGTAATTATCTTGCTTATATTTATCCCCAGCAGCTGCGCCATCCTGGCATCCTGTGATGTCGCTCTCATTGCTTTACCTGTACGGGTGAATTTAATGAGATATGTAAGCAGGATCATTACGATCGCTGTAGTTACCAGTATAAGAAAGGAAGTTGAACTTATTAGATTTTGAATTGGTTTTAAAAATTTGAAATCAGGAACAAGTTCAGGAAAAGGTAGAAAGTCGGATGTTTGAGCTAACAGAACGTAGTTCTGCAGAAACATCGACATACCTATAGCACTTATAAGTGCTGATAATCTTTGAGATCCCCGCAAGGGTTTATAGGCGATTTTTTCCATTGTTACACCATAGCCCACTGAAAAAAGAACAGCAAGTACGGTTGCAATAATAAAAATAAGTACGGGATTCATCCCCGTCAGGTTCAAAACAGAGGCAATTATCAGGGCTGTAAATGCCCCGATCATATATATTTCTCCATGGGCAAAATTGATCAGTTTTATGATTCCGTAAACCATGGTATATCCAAGGGCTATAAGTGCGTAAATACTCCCTCTGATCATACCACCCACAAATAGTTCGAAAAAGTATGATAGATCCATATCGTGTTATGGCTCCTTTCTATTAGAATGGGAAAGACTTCCCTGATGGAAGCCGATTAGAAATTAAAAAGAGACAGTCCGTTGAAAGACTGTCTCTTTGATGTGAACAGTTACTATTTCAGTTCGACATAAGTGCCGTTCTGAACCTGATACATTGAGAAACCTACACCTTCAGCATCTCCCCTGGAATCAAATTTAATCTTTCCAAGAGTGGTTTCAACATAACTTGATCGAAGTGCTTTTGTCATTGCATCGTAGTCTGTTGAACCGGCAACTTCGATTGCATTGAAAACAGCCAGAACTGCTGCATAAGCATTCAGGTAGAAAGCACCCGGATCTTCACCGTACTTTTCCCGATGTTCTTTCAAAGCCTGAATTGTAAGCGGGTTGGTAGCTGTATCCATTGGTCCTGAAGCATAAACGCCTTCAGCATAATCACCGGCTACCTTAATAAATGTATCGTCCTTAACACCGTCATCAGAGATAAACGGAATATCCATTGCTCTTTTTTTCATCTGGGCTATAATTTTTGAAGCTTCAGGATGGTAGCCACCAAATATAACACCCTCTGCGCCTGAGTTTTTAATTTTGTTTATTACAGCAGTATAATCTACAGCGCCGACTGTAACACCTTCAAACAGTACAACTTCTGCTTTTGAGTCTGCTTCCAGGAAGGTTTTTGCAAATTCAGCAAGACCCTTACCATAATCACCCTTATCATGAAGAACTGCAATTTTCTTTAAACCCAGTGTATCGAGAGCAAAATCTACTTCGATTCTTGCCTGAGCATCATCAGAAGCAATAGTTCTGAAGAAATTGGGATAATCGCCGCTCTGTGTCAGACCGGGGTTGGTAGCAGATGGGGAAATTGCAAGAATACCGGAATCGTTATAGATACCCATAGCAGCTTTTGTAGCACCGGAACAGATATGTCCTATAACTGCAACTACTTCCTCACCAACCATCTTTGCGGCAGTGTTTGTTGCAACTTCTGCTTTACAAACATCATCTTCAATAACAAGTTCAACCTGTTTACCTAAAAGACCTCCCTCTGCATTGATCTTATCTACAAGGATCTCTGCAGCTTTTCTGGTTGGAATACCATAGGAAGCAAGGTCACCTGAGTAGGGTCCGGCTACACCAATCTTAATTGTAGCTTCTTCTTTTTTCGCACAACTAACAATAGTAAAAATTGATAGTGCAACGATCAAAGATATGAACAGAATCTTTTTCATTACTCTCTCCTTAAAATTATGTAAATATTGTAATAAGGAAAGCATGAATATTGAAATAAATCAAGTAAAATTATTATTTATCAAATAAATATATGCAAAATTGTATACAGTCCGATTAATTTCGACTGAATCTGCATTAGGAAAATAGGAAATGGATTGGACTTTTTTATATCTTATTAGTACTTTCTGTTTTATTGAACTATATTAAGGAGTAGAAATTGATTTCGAATAAAGAAGTACTGGACGCTCTGAGCGTAATAATAGATCCTGATTTAAAAAAGGATATTGTGAGTCTGGGTTTTATAAAGAACATAAAGATAGAGGATGATGCAGTGAGTCTGGACATAGAACTGACCACCCCTGCATGCCCCATTAAGAGTGAATTCCAGAAGAGTGCAGAAGAGATTCTCTTAGGTCTTGATGGCATAAAAAAAGTTAAGGTTAATATGACATCCCGTAAGGTTAAGAAGTCTGAGAAGAATAAGAATGGTCTTTCGAATGTAAGAAATTTAATTGCAATTTCTTCAAGTAAGGGTGGAGTCGGAAAGTCTACTATAGCTGCAAATATTGCACGGGAATTATCTGCAAGGGGATTTAAGACAGGACTTCTGGATGCAGATATTTTTGGTCCTTCTATTCCCACTCTGTTTAATCTTCATCATGTGGATATTCAGGCAGATAAAGATAAAAATATGATTCCTGTAGATCTGAACGGTCTTAAAATTATGTCTTTTGGTTTTTTCCTTGGTGACAGTCCTGCTATCCTGAGAGGTCCCATCGTTTCCGGATATATACAGCAGCTGTTGACCGGGGTTGCCTGGGGTGAACTGGATTATCTTATTATAGATATGCCCCCTGGGACCGGCGATATTCAGCTTACAATGACACAGACAGTGCAGCTGTCCGGAGCGGTAATTGTTACTACCAGAGAGGCTTTGTCATTAGTTGATGTTGCCAAAGGAATTGAGATGTTTGAAACAGTAAAAGTCCCTATGCTTGGTGTTGTTGAAAACATGTCATACTTTGTGTGTGATAACTGCAACAAAAAACATTATCTCTTTGGAAGTGATCGGGAAAATATAATAACGGAGAAATATGGTCTTGAGACCCTGCTTGAATTGCCTATTAAGAAGAGTATTACCAACCATTTGGATAAACCATATTCTGATCCTGATATAACCAAACTTGTTGACAAGGTAGCTATGGCAATCGGTAAAATGTCATTTGCACCTAACACTACTCCTCAGTATGAATTTGATGATGAAAAACTGAGTTTTGTCTGGCCTGATGGTACACGCTCTGAAGTAAAAAACATTGAATTGCGTGCTGATTGTGGCTGTGCTGTCTGTGTAGATGAGTATTCAGGGGAAAAACTAC
>DAOWMA010000323.1 GCA_030643345.1 Spirochaetaceae bacterium | reverse complement strand
TGCAAAGGTTGTGGATGATGTTTATCCTACTGAGTTTTATCTGAATCCCGCAGGGTTTATATCGATATCTGACGAATTTTCAGTACCCCTTCATCAGAGTTTTCCTGCCTTTTCATTCGATGCTGTTATACCAGGTGATTCCTGGGTTGCTTCAGGGACAGATCTGATTTATGACAGCAGCGATAATTTTATAAAGATTCCCTTTTTATGCAGATATATTTACAGGGGGGAAGAGACCTATCTTTCCCGCCCTGTAGTAGTTATTGATGCCCAATATGCTTTGCGTTATAAAAAGAGTTCATATGATAATAATATATCTGATATTGTAAGTATTAATGGAAGCCACAAATCGGTAATTATGCTCTATAAAGATGCAAAAGGGGGTATTTTTATACGGACGGAACTTAATCAGGATATTGGCTATCTCAACGGTAATAATGAAACTACAGCAGGATTTATCCTGACCTGGTATGATGGTATTTCCGGAAATATGGTTGCCTCCACCAGGGAGAAGATAATCAAAAGTCTGGATGAAAGCGGAGAAGAAGATATTATCCTTGAGGAAAAAGACAATGGATTGATGCTTCAAATGCAGAATATCCATTTTCTGCCGGATAGTCCTATTATATTAACAGAAGAACGTACCCGTCTGGATGCAATAGCCAGCCTGCTGAAAGAGGCCCCAGGCAGAACTTTTCTTGTGGTCGGACATACAGCAGATGTTGGAACTGTGGAGAGTCAGTATGAATTATCTGTAGAGAGAGCTAAATCTATTGTCGATGAGATGGTTGCAAGAGGTCTTCAGTCAAAACAATTTATCTACAAAGGTGAGGGCGGAATTCAGCCTATTGCCTCAAATCTGACTAATGAGGGGAGAGCACAAAACCGCAGAGTAGAGATAACTATTCTGGATTAAACAGTTTAAGAAAGTTATCTTTTACTGAAATTATAAACTCATCTACAGGCATTTTCCGGCATTCTGCTATCGTTTCGTAGGTAAAACCAATATGCCCCGGATGATTTGTTTTTCCGCTTACCTTTTGGGGACTTAAATAGGGGCTGTCGGTTTCTATAAAGATGGATTTTAAAGGGATTTTTGCGGCAACTTCACGCAATTCGATATTTTTTTTATATGTTACATTCCCGGCAAAAGATATGGACAGGCCTAAATCCAGAAAACTCCTGGCTGCATGGTAATCAGAAGAGAAACAGTGCAATATCCCCCCTGCAGCAGGCGGTGTTTTTTTTAGTATCTCTATAATTTCTTTATCCGCTTCTCTATTGTGGATAAGAACAGGCAGTTTGTATTTATTTGCAAGCTCTATTTGCGCTTCGAACAGCTCTGTCTGAAGTCTTTTTGTACCATAGTTCCAGTGCCAGTCGAGACCTATTTCTCCAATTGCAGAAATTCTTCTGTTTTTTTTGCTCAAAGAGTTCTTTGCTGTTATATTTTTTTCAAGTTCCAGTATCAGATTCTGTATAGAATCTTTTTCCACTTCCGACGGATAGTTGCCTGCAGCGAATAAAATATTATTGAAGCCTGCGAGTAATTCAAATCTAACCTCAATATCTTCCATTTGAGTTCCGATATCAATAGCATATTCAAGACCTGTGTCAAAGGCCTTCTGTAAAACTGCCCTGCAGTCAATTTTTTTCCGGTCCATAATAAGACCATGGAAATGGGTATCAATCATCCCCTTTTGTAAATGATATTCCACATTAAGCTCCTGTATTATCAAGTAAAAAAATCCAGTAATCTATGTTGACCAACGTAACAATCAACTATAGTATAGTATCACAATTCGCCGGAGTGGTGGAATTGGTAGACACAGAGGACTTAAAATCCTCCGGCCTTAACAGCTGTACCGGTTCAAGTCCGGTCTCCGGTAAAAAATAAGTTGTTACATAGTAATGACTTATAAAATGTAAATCGACCACTGGAAAACCAGCGTCGTGCAAAATCTAACCCGTGAAACCAGAATGTGACTGGAAATGCGGAAGAGAAGCACGTACGATGCTGGAAAGACCACCTTTCAAATAGTATATGAGGTCCCTAAAATCAGGTAAAAAAGTTTATTATGTGCGTCTGCTGCGTCCGAATGGCATATAAACAGCTGGTAGGAGGATATCATACTATTGATCATAAGTTTACAAATAAGACTGTTGATAATTTGAAATTTTTTGCAGCGAAATATGCCGGACAACTTTCTTTACATATGAAAGCTTTGATAATTAGAGAGGATAAGCCTGTGTTTAGGTTATGGCTAAATCTTCCAGGGGATGGAGTTCCTGTGCAGGTTGGAGTATAGTGACTGCAGAAACTGAATTAATTACTTCAGTGATATGAGTGTTCCGTTTACATATTTGTGTAATTTGCAGGAAATTAGTGTTTGATAAGGTAATCCTTTCGATAGAGTAATTCGTTGCGAGGATTTTGCGATGTGGCCCATTTTTACGATTGCCTGGTCGGAAGCAAGCTTCCTGCTCGGCTATGCGACCTGAGCATGGCTATTTTGCGCCAGGTAGTAGCCCTGTATTAGAGAAGAGGTATTTATAAAATTCAAAATGTGGTACAGCGCAAAAAGCTTGTTGCTGCAAAAAATTGACAAAAATATGTAATTACTATATAATTACATAATAGAGGTGTGATATGTTAGTTTCAGTAATACCTATTGGTAATTCCCGAGGAATAAGAATCCCTAAAAGTATATTGCAGCAACTGAAAATTGAGGAAAAGGTAGAGTTGGAAATCCATGATAAGGAACTGCTTTTACGACCAATCAATAGAAAACCGAGGGAAAATTGGGCTGAAGCATTTATTAAAATGCATGAAAATGGGGATGATAAACTGCTTATAAAAGATTTTAATGAACAGGATGATTTTCAGTGGGAATGGTAATAAATCAGTATGATATTTTCCTGATAAATTTAGATCCAACAATAGGACATGAAATAAAAAAAGTTCGTCCCTGTCTTGTTATTTCCCCAAATGAAATGAATAACTCACTTCATACGATAATAATTTCTCCAATGACAACTAAATCTCATCATTATCCTACAAGGGTAAAAGCCGCTCTTGAAAAGAAAGAAGGATGGATTGTTTTAGATCAGATACGAACGGTAGATCGAAAAAGAATAGTAAAGAAATTAGGAAAGATAAAGAAAAAAGAAATTGAGAGTGTTAAAAATATTTTGCAGGAAATGTTAGTTGATTAGGATCTAAGACAATTCCTACAGAACTGATAATTGCAAACAACGAAATGGACCCCCTGGAATTGTCCCGATTGTATTGATCTTTTTACACCAGGAGCCTACTGTTTCTGTATGGA
>DAOWMA010000144.1 GCA_030643345.1 Spirochaetaceae bacterium | reverse complement strand
TATCTGTAGAAATCCTGTAATTGGTTCCAGATCAATTTTTATTTCCACACTGTCATTTTCTGTGTAGTTAACCCATTCTGTTACAGTGTAATAGCCCTCTTTTTCTACAGTAATTCTGTAATTACCGGAAGTGAGGAGCTCTGTAACGGGCGAAATGCCTGCATAAATGTCTCCTATATATACATCGCACCAGATGGGTGATGTTCTGATTGTCAGGCCTGGTTTGTCTTCAGATTCATCTTCTTCAATATCCTCTGAGTCTGTTGAAACAATGTCACTGAACAGATCTCCTTTAGAAGTCATACAGCTTGTTCCCCAAAAAACTGAAAAAATAATTATTAGTATCAGGATGAACCTTTTTTTTGTCTTCATAGTAAAAGTATACGCGGATGATTAAAAATATCAAGAGAAAGAACGGCCCTCATTATATTTAACTGAACTGCCGATAGGGTTAGAGGGAGTGTGTACAACTTTAATATGGCAAAGAAGAAAAACAGTGAGAAATGGACAGGGTTACCAGTATCCAAAATTTTTAATGGGATCAGTTCGTTCTACAAAGATTTTAGTAATGAAAATCTTCCTAAGATCATACTGGCAGTATTGATTGTTATTTTCATTGGCGGTGGACTTGTTTTTCTGGTGGAGTCCGGAACTAATGGAGAATTTTCGCGGTATATAGATTCTCTCTGGTGGAGTGCAGTAACAATTACGACTGTAGGATACGGCGATATGGCTCCCGCTTCAAATACAGGCAGACTGGTTGCTGTAATGATGATGTTTGGAGGTATTGCATTAACCTCCATTTTTTCCGGTACAATTGCCAGTATTTTTGTTGATCGAAAGATTCAGGAGGGTAGAGGCTTGCAGGAAGTAAATCTACGAAATCATACAATAATATGCGGATGGAACAGGAATGCCATCGGAATAATAGAAAGTTTTTCAGTTTTGTCAAAAGACCGGAAAACTACTCTATGCCTTATCAATGAGATGGATGCAGAAGAATACCAAATGCTTAGAGTAAAGCATTCTGAACTTGATATAAAGTTTGTAAAAGGCGATTTTTCCAGTGAAAAGATTCTGCGCAGAGCATCCGCTTCCAATGCAAAAGCTGCGATTTTTATTCCCGATACATCAGGGAGCAACACCCTCGATAATGCAGATGAAAGAACTATACTGGGTGTCCTTGCAATAAAATCTCTTAATTCGGAAATTATAACATGTGCTGAAGTTCTAAAGGGTGAGAATGAGGGGCACCTTAAGAGGGCGAATGTGGACTCTATTATTGTTAATGGTGAATTTTCAGGTTTTCTTCTTTCCAATGCATCTGTGTCCCAGGGAATCCCGCGTTTTGTAAAAGAGATGCTTTCTATGGAATCTGAGAAATCTATCCATCAGGTTTCAATACCTGCGGGTTTTGTTGGGAAAACATTTATGGAACTTTCGGAATACTTTCTTAAAAACAAGAGAGGCATAGCCATAGGGATTATATCGGAAGAGAAAAAGATGAGCCTGGATGATATGCTTTCAGATGATTCG
The DNA here is from genome assembly GCA_030643345.1 of Spirochaetaceae bacterium. Taxonomy (GTDB): domain Bacteria; phylum Spirochaetota; class Spirochaetia; order B11-G9; family B11-G9; genus JAJRQE01. Next base: position 4,389 of record DAOWMA010000144.1, on the reverse strand, counting down.
TCGAGTATTGATGCATTTATTAAGCGTAAATTTATGGAAGCTGAAATAGATATCGGTGAGCAGCAGGAGCAGGGGCTTGATATTATGATCAGCCCATCACCGGATTATAACATTAAAGATACTGATTCACTGTTTATACTGGGAACAGAGCAAAAAGCGTAAAGAGGAATATATGGCAAAGAAAAAAAGCGGCAAAAAGGGTGTAGATGCGTTGAAGAAGGTTGCCATACTTTCAGATCTTACTGACAAAGAACTTGAACATATTCTGGCGATATCAAAAATAATTGAAGTACCTTCAAATAATATTATTATGACCGAAGGAGAAGTCGGTAGTACTATGTACTTTTTTGTGGATGGAGAAGTTAAGGTCAGTAAAAATCTAACACTTAAAATCGGTAAAAAGGGATTTGGGCAGGCAGAAAAATCTATGGTTAAACTTAAGGCGGAACATGTCTCTTTTTTTGGAGATATGGCTATGTTCCAGGATGAACCCCGGAGTGCAACGATTACAGCATCTATGGACTGTACACTCTATGAAATTACCAGGGACAGTTTTACTGAATTCTGCAATAATTTTCCGGCACAGGGTGTAAAAGTACTCCAGCGTATTGCATCCACAATGTCCGGAAGGGTGAGAAAGGGGAATGAGGATATTCTTAAACTTACAACTGCCTTAAGTCTGGCTCTGTCAAAATAGCTGTAGGAGATTATTGTATTGAAGACTTTACGTTTAAAAGTAGTGTTTATTCTTTTAATCAGCAGCCTGGTTCCTGCCCAGGAATCGGGGATGGATGTTCCTGATCGTTTTGGTAATATCATCCTTGGAATGTCCATGGAAAATATAAAAAAAGAGCTTAAGGCTGATGGGAATTTTAACTTTCGCGGAGATCCTGATATAAGTATATTAAGGAGACCCGATCAGTCTCTGATCGAATGCAGGGGATATGATTTTATTGAAAGGGCTTTTTTCCAGTTTAAGGAAGACCGATTATATTCCATAACTATACTTCTTAACCGGGAGATGCTTGACCACTATTCCCTTTATACTACCCTCTCGGGAAAATATGGAGACCCGGACAGACTTGATCCCGAAAGATCAGTCTGGGAATCGGAAACTAATATTCTCGCACTGGAACGTCCTTTACAGATAAAATATATGGACCGGAAAATAATAGAGGGAATAACAACTAATGGTAAGATATCTGCATCCTTGTCGGAACTCTCTCGTGAACAGTTTCTTGAGCAGTTTTAGTCCTTTTTTCTTCCTTCCGGATCTTTTTGCAATATAAACTATGTTTCTTTGTTGTGTCTTTATTTTATATAGATTTGACAACATTATAAATATTGATTATTGTATTAATGTAGGTAAGACTATAAGTAGAGGTGTAGTTAAGATGTCAGTTATAAGTATTCGTATTGATGACAGGAAAAGAAAAGCAATAAAGGTAATAGCTTCTCTTGAGGGTAAAACTATAAGTGGAATTGTCGGGGAGTTGATAGAGAGTTATGTAGAGGAGAGAAAAGATCTTATTGAAATGTCGGATATCATGAAACTTTCTGAAATGTCTTTTAGTGAGTGGGATAATCCGGAGGACGAGATTTATAATGATCTATAGAAAATGGGATATTATCCTTGTTTCATTTCCCTTTACCAACCTTAAATCCTCAAAGAAGCGTCCGGCGTTAATTATTTCTCCCAATGAATATAATAGTAAAGATGATCTTATTATTGCTTTTATAACGAGCCAGATTGACAGGGCTTATAGAACTGGAGATTATCACATACAGGAATGGCAGCAGGCAAAACTGCCCAAACCGTCGATGATACGAATGAAACTTGCAACTATAGAGAAGTCTATTGTTGTTAAAAAACTGGGTCAATTACCTGAAAATGATATTCAGCAATTTCAGGATATTTTTTCAAGATTTTTTACCAGATAAATATTCCCTTTATGAAAGGGTGGATGTTAAGGAATACTGGGTTATAGATCCTTCCAATAAAACTCTAAGTGCTTATATTTTAAACGAACAGGGAAATTATGCCAGAGTGGTTGTTTATGCCGGGGAGGATGTGCTTAAAACTATGCTGTTTGAGGGGCTGGATATAAGAATAGAAGATGTTTAAAGCTTCTAATAATAGTCAAACTGGACAATCAGTTGTATGTGTATTATGATACATATAGGAGTGTGTATCATGAGGACAAACATAGTTTTGGATGATCAATTGGTGGATGAAGCTTTTCGGTATTCTGATAACATAAAAACAAAAAGAGAACTTATCGAAACCGCATTGCAGGAGTATGTAAAAAACAGGAAAAGGAAGGACCTTCGGGATTTAAAGGGACAGATTGTTTTTGATAAAGAGTATGATTATAAAGCAATGAGAAAAGAAGAATGATTCTGGTAGATACTTCTGTTTTAATTGATTATTTGAAAGGTACAGAGAACACTGCCACTAATAAATTTCAGGAAATCCTGGACCTTTCTATTCCTTTTGGTATTAACAGTCTTATATTTCAGGAAGTTCTTCAGGGTGCACGGAATGAGGCAGAGTTTAATAAATTAAAAGAGTATCTGGAAACTCTTGATTTCTATGAACTTACAAAGGGTCGTGTTTCTTACGAGGCGGCAGCATATATTAATTTTTTATGTAGACGGTCCGGAGTTACTGTAAGAAGTACTATTGATCTTTTGATTGCACAAACTGCCATAGAGCATGGAGTGCCCCTGCTGCACAATGATAGTGATTTTGAGCGGATTGCAGGGGTTGTGAAGGAGCTTTTGATTTACTCCTGAATGGTTCAGTTTTGCTGTCAATTGTTTTTCTTCTTTTTCCGGTGGAGTAGGTGGTGCTGTAGAAAATCTCCAATAAGTTAATTGTCTGTAGTATAGGAAGTTATATACAAGAATTTCTAATAAACAATTGATTTTTTACTTTATTGTGGTATTATTATTATATGAGTCTGCAGCTTTTTTGGAGGTAAGGTAATGAAAAAATATAGGGCATTTTTTTTGCTCGTTTTTATTATAATGATGATGTCCGCCTGTTTTATGGGGGAACCGTGGTCAAATCTGTCTCCCGGAGGAACAGCGTCTCTTCCGCCTGATCTGGTCAGTGATACACCACGTTCGTTTACGGGACCTTTCGAGTTTGATACTCTTCTTGAGGTTGAATTGGAGTTGACTGTTGTACCTTACGAATCAACTGCCGAAGCGGCCAATGTTATCATAACTCTTCATGATGAACAGGGAAATCTTGTTTATACCGGTAAAATACAGCCTGACGGCAGTCTAAGTACGATTTTACACCTTCCCGCCGCTCCGGAAGATATGACTCTAACCCTCCATGCCGAGGACTTTGAAGACCGGGAAGTTATTATTAAGGATATGGTTAATTATTTGGTAATTGATCGGACAATGAGTATTCTGTCTGATCCTCTTAAATCCAGAAGTATTACTCTGTCCGATAGCGATGGTGACTTGATTCCGGATTTTTATGATGCTTTTCCCAATGACCCGGACAGGGCATTCAGTAATCTGATCCCGGCAGATGGGGCTCTGACAGTTGCTTATGAAGATCTTTTTTTACGTGCCCAGGCAGGGGATGCGGACTACAATGACTTTATTGCAAAGTATTCTATTACCGAAATTACCAATAGCAGTAACCGGATTGTTGAACTGCAGGGTACAGTTGAGGCTGTTGCCAAAATGGCCGGATATAATCATCTGTTTGGAATTATGATTGATAATTTTGAAGGCGATGCCTTGTTTAATGTGGACTATATTGACTTTAATGGTAATTCTCAAAACAGCGAGACAATTATAGCTGGTAATGCAGATATTGTTTTGTTTAAGAGCACGAAAAATGCAGTAGGTAAGACCGCTGGTTTCTCACTTAAATTTGACAGTCCTCAGAGCAGCACAGGTATGGATCAGGTCCCGTACAATCCTTATCTGCTAGTCTATAATACGGGGCATGATATTCATATGATTGGTGAAGCTGCTTTGCCAGGCTCTATTAATCCAGGGGATTCCTTTCAGGATGCTGAGGGTTTTCCATGGGCTCTGTTAGTACCAACGGATTGGATACATCCGGATGAATCTCAGCGCATTGAGGTCCACTATCCACGTTTTACCCTTTGGAGAGAGAGTTTTGGTGCTGAGCATAGTGATTGGTATCTTCATTATGATGATCCATATGAGCCAGGGGATAATCAGCCGCCTTATGCTGTAATTGGGCCTGATGAAGTTTCAATGGATGCCGGATCAGGTTCTGCACAAACAGTTACTCTGCTTACCAATGCTCCTGGTCTTGAACTGGACCCTGATGGTGACAATGCATTTTTCGCAAGCAATCCATTGCCGTCATATGCAACTCTGGATCCTGTT
>DAOWMA010000117.1 GCA_030643345.1 Spirochaetaceae bacterium | reverse complement strand
TTTTTTTATAGATTTTTTACCATGAATTGGAATTGTCGTTCGTTTATTATCATTTTCCCTAAAATATATTGCATGACTTGTTCCACTTTGTCTTTTGAATCTAAATCCCATTTTTTCTACTATTTTTATAATTTGCTTTGAACTTATATCTGGAAAGCAGGACATTCAGCATAATATCCACCTTCTTCACATTCCTCAATTATAATCTTAAATGTATATTCCATACTATGTTCTCCTGTAATATGTAGATAGTGTAATACAATCTGCACCTAAATAACAGATAAAAATTCCATTGGAAGGGAATTTTTGTTAGGTACCACATTAGATTGCAGGGGCCCTGGGGGAAAGCCCCAAATAATAACAACCGGCAGCATATCCCTTGTAAAATTGACGTCCCGGAGTTATTTTATTATGGATATGTTTGAAGCCCTTAAAGAACTGGTAAAAGAATTCCCTGAAAAACCCGGTGTCTATCTGATGAAAGATAATGAGGGTGCTGTAATATATGTAGGTAAAGCCGGAATTTTAAAGAAACGTGTTGGATCATACTTTACAGGAAAGAGGGACATAAAAACCAGAATTCTTGTAGATCATATAGAGACAGTAGAATTTATAGTTACCATTAATGAATATGAAGCACTGATTCTTGAAGACAGTCTGATTAAAAAATGGTCGCCAAGATACAATATTAACCTGAAAGATGATAAATCCTATCCGGTAATTAAAATTACAAATGAAGAATATCCCAGGGTATTTCGTACAAGGTATATAGCCGGCGATGGTTCTGATTATTTTGGTCCATTTACTTCTGCAGGTAAGCTTGACAGCTATCTGAATATTGCAGATAAACTATTTCTCCTGCGAAAATGTAAAGGTAAACTTAAAAAAAGGGAGAATCCCTGCCTCTACTACCATATAGGCAGATGCAGCGCTCCCTGTGCAGATAAAATCAGTAAAAAAGATTATATGAAAAATGTAAGGAAGTTAAAAAGGCTGCTATCCGGAGATGCCGTTGAAATACTAAAAGACCTTGAAAAGTCAATGAAAACTGCATCCAAAGAGATGAATTTTGAAAAAGCGGCTGAACTTAGAGATTTAATTGATTCCGTTAAGACTGTTGGTCAGCAAACAGATAAATTTGAACTGGATATTAAGAGCAGAGACTATATAAGCTGTGTAATAAGAGATAATATGTGTACCTTTTCTGTATTCAGGTTTTCTGAGGGTAGAATGGATGACAGATTCCTATACAGAACTGAGATATACACAGGAGTTGATGAAGCCCTGTCTGAGTTTTTTCTCCACTATTACGATGAAGCTACCGGAATTCCGGAGACTATATATCTTTCAGATATTATTGATTCAGATTTAATGGAAGAGTTCCTTGGCACACGAAAAGGCAAAAAAGTTAGAATTGAAATCCCAAAAAAAGGTAAACATCTGCGTATTCTCCATATGGTCCATGAAAACGCAGCCATGGATATTGATAAACGATTTAAAACCATTAAAAATATTGAAGGCCTTGAGGAGCTTAAAACAGTTCTGGACCTTTTAAAACTTCCAAAAAGAATTGAGGGATTTGATATTTCCCACCTTGCCGGAAAGTATCCTGTATCTTCCCTTGTCTCATTTTATAACGGAGTTCCCGATAAAAAGAACTATAGAAGATTTCACATTAAAACCCTGGGTGGAAATATCGATGACTATGAATCAATACGGGAAGTTGTTGCAAGAAGATATACCAGGCTGATAAATGAGAATCTTCCTCTCCCGGACCTAATTGTTATTGATGGAGGGAAGGGGCAGGTAAAAGCTGCACACGATATTCTTACTGCCCTGGGACTTAATAATTTACCGGTAATAGGCCTGGCAAAAAAAAATGAGGAGATTTTCCTTCCGGACTTTTCGGCACCGGTTGTACTCCCTGAAACCTCAGAAGCCCTGAAATTAGTTCAGGCAGTTCGTGATGAAACCCACAGATTTGCAACCGGGTTTAATACAAAACTCAGAGAAAAGGATATCTTTCTTTCAGAACTGGAAAAGGTACCGGGAATAGGAGTAAAAAGGAGCAGGAACATTCTTGTGGAATTTGGTTCTTTAAAGAATATTATTAGTGCCGGCGGAGATGCAGTGGCCCAGAGAACAGGCCTCTCAAAAGAAGCTGCAGAACAGGTTATAGAATACTTGAAAAAAAGTGATAAAAATCAAGAAAAAATTTGACAAAGTATAGTGGCGGGTATACATTAATAGTAGAGGTAAATGTACTGAAATATATAACCTTTTTTTAGGAGGTAGCAGATGCCGCCTTATGTAAACCGCCGGTTGTACCGGCAAGTAGATTGTTTTAGCTGGGGCTGGTCCCCATAACAAGTGAGATCTGGACTTTTGAGTAGAACCTCAACTTCCAGTTTCCCTAAAAGCCGGTAACGTAGCCGGCTTTTTTTTGTTTAAACTGTATTTTAACGTTCAGATCCATAAATTTTACAGCTACGCTCCAAGCAAATGTGCTGCAGCAGGGTTAAAATCAATATTTACCCGGTCTCCCGGTTTAAAGACACCCTCAACAACAGGGTTATGTGTAACTGCTGATATATTTTCCCGACCCTCAATTTTTATATCATATTCCACTGTCGGTCCCAGATAAACAGCTTTCTCTACTATCCCATGAAAAATAGCAGTACTATCCTGTTCTCCTGTGCTGACAGAAAGAGATTCAGGCCGGATAACTGTTAAAACCTTATCCCCAACAGAAAAAGGACTTATAGAACTGGTTATTAGTTTGGATTTTCCCCCGATTCCCACCTTATAGGAAGCATCTTCATTTGTTTCCTCTACAATCCCATTAATGAAATTAACCCTGCCTATAAAATCTGCTACGAATTTATTTACCGGATGGGAGTAGATTTCAAAGGGTGTTCCTACCTGCATGATATGGCCTTCATTCATTACAACTATCCTGTCAGATACAATCATAGCTTCCGCCTGATCATGGGTAACATAAATACTTGTTATTCCGAAACTTTGCTGAATACGGCGGATTTCAAATCTCATCAGGTCTCTCAGCTTGGCATCCAAATTTGAGAGAGGTTCGTCGAAAAGCAGGACTGATGGTTTATTAATAATGGATCGTGCCAGGGCGACCCTCTGCTGCTGACCTCCTGAGAGCTGATCCGGGCTTCTATTATACAGTTCTGTCAGATTCATAATAGACATTATTTCTTCGACTTCTTTCTTTACAATATCAGCTTTAAAGCCTTTAAGTTCCAGACCAAACGCAATATTCTGTCCAACTGAAAGATGTGGGAATATTGCATAACTCTGGAAAACCATAGCAGTATCCCTTTTATTAGGCGGCAGATCATTTATCATTTTATCACCCAGCCATACTTCTCCGGTGGTAGGGTTCTCAAAACCTGAAACTATACGGAGAGTAGTGGTTTTCCCACATCCTGAAGGCCCCAGAAAACTAACCATCTCACCCTCATTTATTTCCAGGTTCACATCTTTAACAGCAATAACCTCTTTATTTGCATGATCAGGATCTTTGAATATTTTTGATATGTTTACAAGTTTCAAACTCATTGGTTACCTCTAGAATTTTAAAGTTGTACCGCCGAAACGGCCGTACTTTAGGGTTAAAATTGAACGAATAATAATAATTGCTGCTAAAATGATTAAAACGAGAATAACACTGAAAGCTGCCGCTGCACCGAGGCGTCCCGATTCAACCTGTGACATTATCTGCACAGTCATCAGATTCCAGTTTGATGACACAAGAAAAATTACAGCACTTATCGCAGTCATTGCCCGGACAAATGAATATATCAGTCCCGAAAAGAATGCCGGGACCATTAGCGGCAGAGTAACCCGTCGGAATGTTGAACGGGCATCGGCCCCCAGATCAATTGCAGCCTCCTCAATAGAAGGATCAACCTGTCTTAGGATTGCAACTCCCGATTGAATACCAACTGGAACATAACGAAATATAAAATTGAGTAAAAGTATTAAGAGTGTTCCTGTTAATAAAAGGGGATGGGAATTAAATGCAAGAATATAACCTATACCTATTACTGTTCCGGGAACAGCAAAACTGAGCATAGAGCTTACTTCCATAAAATGTTTTAGAGGAAATTCTTTTCTAACTACCAAAAAGGCTATCACCATTCCAAGAACACCAGCAATTGGTGTCGAAATACCGGCTATTATCAGGGTATCTTTAACTGCTCCGAAGCCCACACTAAATACATATTTAAAATGATAGAAGGTAAGAGTATTATTACTCCCCCATACTTTTACAAGAGAACCCCAAAGAATAGATGCATAGATTAAAATAATAGTAAGGGAAAAGAATAAGCATACTGCAAAGAGTATCCATTTCACCATTGGGCTGACTAGTTTTAAGGTTGATGATGTTGGTTTTCCTGTAATAGTTACATATTTTTTTTTGGAAACCAGGTATTTTTGCAGAAAAAATATCGAGATGGATGGTACAAGCAGTATAAGTGCAAGAGCTGATCCCTTTGGCAGATCATACATCCCTGTAATCTGCAGATAGGCCTGAACAGATAGAATTGGGAATTGGCTTCCTGCCAGAATTAGAGGGTTCCCAAAATCTGCCAGAGTTTCAACAAAAAGAATCAGCATGGCACTTGCTATTCCAGGAACAGCAAGGGGCAAAGTGACACGCCTGAATACCTTAAATCTTGTTCCCCCCAGATCAAGAGCTGCATCCTCCAAAGTTGGACTTATGGAATCCAGTACACCCCGAAGGGTAATATAGGCAACAGGGAAAAATGTAACTATTTGCGCAAAGAGCAGTCCCTTAAAACCGTATATCTTTATGTTCTGCAAATGGAGCAGATGATCTGAGATAAACCCGTTATTCCCAAAAAGCATAATTATTGACAAAGCTCCGATAAAGGGTGGAGAAATTATCGGAATTATCGCAATCAGATGAAAAAATTTCTTAAAAGGAATATCTGTTCTTGCCAGGGTAAATGCAAAAATAAATCCAACACCGACTCCGAACAGAGCCGTCAGAGTCCCCATCATTATACTGTTAAAAAAAGCCCTTCTAAGGTACCAGGATGAAAAAACCTCTTTAAAGACAGAGAAGGAAAATTTTCCTTCAGGGAGGAAGCTGGTTGTTATGACTTTAACAAGAGGATACAGTATAAAAAGTATCAATGAAGCCAGAATAACCAGAATTACAATCAGCAGTAGAGGGTCATTCGCTATCTGTTTTAACTGTCTAAGGCTGCGTCTGCCCCATGTTTCATCCATAAGTGTTCCTTATAGTATAAGGGGTAAGGAACTGAGCTTCCTTACCCCTTTAATAATTGTTTTTAATTACTTAGCTGGAAGAACTTCATTGACCCATCTCTCAACAAGTCTTTTCTTATTTCCACCTGCCCACTGAACATCAACTGAAATTGTTTTTAATTCAGAGAACTGAGGCATACCTGCAGCCAGAGTTGCTTTTTCGTTAACCGGATAGAAGAAGGTTTTTACTTCTGAAAGGACATCCTGTCCCTCTTTTGAAACCAGCCAGTCTACAAGAATCTGAGCTGCTTCCATGTTCTTTGCACCTTTAATTATAGATACAGCAGGGGCCTCAAAACCTACTCCCTCTGTAGGGAAAACAACCTTAAGAGGATATCCTTCATCGATAAACTTGAAGAAAGCGGGTGTAAACTGGATACCAATAGCACACTGACCTACTGCTACTCCCTTTGAAGGGCCTGTACCTGAAGATGTGTATGTCTGAACATTAGGATTAAGCTTAGCCATATATTTGAAAGCTTCATCTTCGCCTCTGGCTACTACAAGACTGCTGACAATATTATAAGCTGTTCTGGAAGCCTGTGGTGTAGGCATCTGAATATGTCCCTTATAAACAGGTTTTAACAGATCATCCCATGATGTCGGCATAGGTGCACCTGTTTTTGCCAATGCTTCTGTGTTTACAGCAAAAGCCATTGGATTCATATAGAATGATCTCCAGTATCCTTCACTGTCTTTAAACACATCACCAAGTTCAGAGAGTGATGGGGAAAGGTATGGAACCGTAAGTCCTTCTGATTTTGCCAGAACATGGTTTTCACTGGGAGCCCCCATCCAGACATCAGCCTGAGGATTGTTTGACTCTGCTGTAATTCTTGCTAAAGCAGGTCCCGAGGATAGATGTACGAAAGATGCTGTAATGCCTGTATCTGCTGTAAAAGCATCCAGGATAAGTTTTGCATTTGCCTCGTCTACACTTGCATACACTACTACCTTGTCTGCAGTAACTTCCTTTTCAGCTGTTGCGAAAACTGCGAACGGAAGTACAAGCAGAACTGCGATCAAAATGAGTAAAGTTTTTCTCATCATATAAAGCCTCCTGTAATATTTACAATTATAATGCAGGAATCATGCCATTTAATTATAACATGGATACAAATGAGAACAGGCATAATGTGTGCAATAAATGTGTGCAAACTTTCCGCTTAATTGCTCAGATTACATAGAATTTGGACGTTTCCCCGGGATCCTGTTATCGAGTGATTGCCTGAATCTTGATATAAAACCTCCTGATTCACTCGATCACAGGCAATTGTATCGAGATACCGGATCCCGGGGACCTGGCTTTGCGGGGGTTCCGTCCTTTTTCGTCGTATGGAACAGGCATGCCTGTTCCATACGACGAAAAAGGACGGAACCCCCGCAAAGCCAGGTCCCCGGGATCCGGTATCTCGATA
>DAOWMA010000284.1 GCA_030643345.1 Spirochaetaceae bacterium | reverse complement strand
TTAAACCTTCATCCTGTAATGCAGCAGCAAGGGCCCGGGAATTTTTTACAATATTATGCGCATATTCTTTGAATTCCGGTGTGTCAACTTCTGTTAAAGCTACAGCCTTTGCAGCAATAATGTGAGGTAAAGGACCACCCATTACCAGAGGACACGCCTTATTCACAGAATCTTTAAATTCCTCTTTACAAAGCACAAGTCCTGATCTCGGTCCTCTGAGAGTTTTATGAGTTGTAGTTGTGACAACATCCGCAAAAGGAATCGGATTGTAATCGCCCGTCATAACCCCGCCGGCAACAAGACCTGCAAAATGAGCCATATCCACCATAAGAACAGCTCCTACCCTATCCGCAATTTCCTTCATCTTCCTAAAATTGATAAGTCGCGGGTATGCACTATATCCTGCCAGAAGTATCAGAGGCCTCACTTCCTTTGCTATTACCCTGATCTCATCATAGTCGAGAACACCAGTTTCTCTGTTAACGTTGTAGGTATGGGCATCAAACATCTTTGCAGATAAATTAAACCTGTAACCATGGGTCAGATGCCCTCCTGAATAATAGTTTAACCCAAGAAGTTTCTGGTTTCCAAGAGCTTCCCTTATCTTTGCCCACTGATCGACGGAAATATTGGCTGGATTTGTTTCTCCAATGCCCTCGAGCATAGGAACCTCAATTTTTGTTGTAAGAATTGCCCAGAAGGCAATAAGATTAGCATCTGCACCACTATGAGGTTGAACAAAAGCATGTTCAGCACCGAAAATTTTCTTTGCGGTTTTCACTGCATTGTTTTCAATATCATCAACATTATCGCACCCGGCATAAAACCTATGGTATGGATAACCTTCTGCATAATTATCTGTAAGAAGATTACTTGCTGCAAATTGTGTAGACATAGAAGTAAAATTCTCACTGGCAATTAGCTTCAGACTGGTCCTTTGATTTTCAAGTTCCTTTACTATGGAAGATGCGGTACTCCCTGAAACTTTATTAACCTGGTCCAACGCTGAAAGATACGCCAGGAAATCTCCACTAAGAGATTCGGGATCTTTCCCTTTAATATAATCGTATACACCTGATTTTTTCATCAACTACTCCTTATAACTCTAATTTTAGCTTTAACTGAAATTATTAACAGTATTTATAGCTTGTCGTAAATATATTCGCAATTTATTTAGTTAAATTACAATCAATATATCATGCATTTCATATATTGCAAGGATTTTCTACAGAAATCTCAATCTTTATTGAGTTCTGCCAGATATCCATCAATTTTATTTTTTCTCTCTTTAAATTCGCTAAGTTTTTCTTTTTCCTTTATAACAACTTCATCCGGGGCATTATTAAGAAACTTTTTGTTTTTAAGTTTTCTCATCGTAGATTCCAGAAGTTTATTGTTTTTCTTTTCCTCTTTTTCAAGTTTGGCTATTTCAACAGGGACATCAATAATGTCACTTATAAAAATAAATGCTTCAAAGCCTTTTCCCGGAATAGGAATAGATCCTCTTGTATCAGGTTTTGATTTTCCTATAGTCAGTTCCGAAGCCCGGGTCAAAGATTTTATTAAATCATAATGACTTGTAAACATCTCATCTGCAATAAAATTATTATCCATAGATACAGCGATAGGAATACGCTTCTCAGGGGCTATGGTGAACTCACTCCGGATTGTTCTGATACCCCTAATTAAGTCCTGAAGCAGTTCAAATTTTTCTGCCACTTCAGGATAATTTCTACTTCCTATTTCTTCCGGATAGGGAGCTGTTATTATATTTTCTCTGCTGTTCGGCAGTTTTTGATATATCTCCTCTGTTATAAAAGAGAGAAAAGGATGAAGAAGTCTCAGGGACTCTTCCAGAAGATTTATGAGTATTGTAATAGCTCTGTCTTTTCTGTGTTCATCACTGCTGTAAAGATCCAGCTTGGAAGCTTCCAGGTACCAGTCACATAGATCATTCCAGAAAAATTCATAGACTATCTGTGCTCCGTCGTTAAAACGATAGTTCTCCATAGAAGATTTAACAACACCAGCTGCTTTATTAATTTTATGATAGATCCATTTATCAACATCTTCCAATTCATACTCAAAAGGTTTCAGAAGGGTACGGTCCTTAAGATTCATCAGCATATATCTGGTTGCATTCCATATTTTATTTGCAAATTTGGAACCAAACTTAAAAGCATCTTTATCTATAAGAATATCCTGTCCCTGAGCTGCAAGAAAAACCAGGGTGAATTTCATTGCATCTGCACCGAATTCCTCTACAATTTCCAGAGGGTCCAATCCATTCCCAAGGGACTTGGACATTTTTCTTCCTTTTTTATCTCTTACAAGACCGGTTAAATAGATGTCCCTAAAGGGCACCTGCCCAAGAAACTCTTCACTTGCCATAATCATTCTGGCTACCCAGAAAAAGAGTATATCGTAACCTGTAACCAGAGTTGAAGTAGGGAAATATTTCTTAAAATCAGATGTATTTTCCGGCCATCCCAAGGTAGAAAAAGGCCATAACCAGGATGAGAACCAGGTATCAAGAACATCTTCATCCTGCTTTAAATTTTTACTGCCGCACTTTGTGCATTCAGTTATATCAGTTTTAGAAACCATCATTTCACCACAGTCAGAACAATACCATACCGGTATTCGATGCCCCCACCACAGCTGGCGACTGATACACCAGTCTCTGATACCATTTAACCAGTGTTTATATGTATTCTCCCATTTTTTAGGATAAAATCTGATCTCATCCTTTTCCCAGGCATTCATGGCTTTTTCGGCCATACCGGACATACTTACAAACCACTGCTTTGACATATATGGTTCAATTACAGTATTACATCTGTAGCAATGACCTACCTGATGGTTATAGTCCTGTCTGTCAATAAAATATCCCTGCTCTGTCAGATCTGAAACAACAAGCTTTCGGGCCTTTTCACAACTCATTCCCCTGTATTTTTCCGGAACATTTTCGTTTAGAGTTCCATCTTCATTAAGTATGTTTATTCTTTCAAGGTTATGTCTGTTACCAATTTCCCAGTCATTTGGATCATGTCCCGGAGTAATTTTTAAAGCTCCGGAACCGAATTCCCTGTCAACATAGGCATCGGCTATAATTTCAAACTTTCTATTTGTTAAAGGTAAATGAACTTCTTTACCAATAAGATTTTTATACCTTTCATCTTCAGGATGAACTGCTATTGCAGTATCTCCAAACATAGTTTCCGGTCGTGTAGTTGCAATCTCTATTTTTCCACTACCGTCAGCCAGAGGGTAGTAAATATGATACAAACCTCCTGGTTCTTCACTGTGCTCTACTTCATCATCAGATAAAGCTGTTCCACAGGAAGGACACCAGTTTACAAGATACTTCCCCTTATAGATTAAACCCCTCTCATACAAGGTTACAAATACATCACGAACTGCCTTTGACAGCCCTTCGTCCAAAGTAAAACGTTCCCTGTTCCAGTCACAGGAAGCTCCGATTTTCTGAAGCTGCTTTGTAATTATTGAATGATGTTCATCCTTAACCTTCCATGTTTCTTCAATAAATTTTTCTCTGCCAAGGTCCCTGCGGGATACACCCTTTGCACGTAGTTGTTTTTCTACAATATTTTGTGTCGCTATACCGGCATGGTCAGTTCCAGGCAGCCAAAGTGTCGGTCTACCGGTCATTCTGTAATACCTTATTAAAATATCCTGCAGAGTATTATTCA
>DAOWMA010000373.1 GCA_030643345.1 Spirochaetaceae bacterium | reverse complement strand
TTTTAATCTCTTCAGTACTTGTAAGTATCTGAATCATCCTTTCATTTGGTTGTGCATTTTCCAGAATAATTTCAAGTAATCTCCTTAGTTTTGGTCTTGCATTTTCCGGGAATTCTATATTTGTCATCATTAGCAGTATTCTGGGTCTGTGTACATCATACAAATGAAGCAGTTCAGTAAGTTTGTACTTAATCAGCTCAACTTTCTCGGCATTCAAACCCTGGGCAATCTCAATAAAAAGCATATCTTCATTAAAATGAGATTCAATAGTACATGGTGTATCGTCTACTTTTATTTCAATCCCAATGAATTCAGATATAGTTTTAAGAAGGCCACCCATATTAATAGGCTTGGAAAGGTTTTTTTTCACATTTGCACTGGCCATCTCGACAACATTACGCTGATCTACTTTAGTAGCTATCATAATAACAGGAATTGGGGCAGTATTTTTATTATCCTTCTTATCAACAAGGACCTGCATGCTGCTTTTCCTGCTCAGCATATAGTCCATTATGACAAGATCAGGAACTTCACTTCTCATTTTCAGGAAACCATCAAAGCCATTAAGACCAAGTGATACTTCTATCCCGTACTGATTCAGTTTATTACCCAGATAATTTCTAAAAAGAGATGAATCACCGATTATAAGTACCTTTTTCATAGTCTTACCCCTAATCCTGATATTTTATTATCAACCTTATCGTAAAAAGAATCAAATAAAAAGCTAAATTAGTTTATCTTATACCCAATTGTCTTCAGTAACTTTTTCCTGTCAGTCTTATCCTCTGCTTTTTCAACACCTTTTGGAGAATAGCCGTCTATGACCCCAATAATCCCCCTGCCCTGTTCAGTTTCCGCAACAAGTATCTGCAGGGGATTGGCAGAAGCTGCAAAAACAGAAACCACTTCCTGACAATTTTTAATCTGATTAAGTACATTAATGGGATAGGCATTTTTTATAATTAGGAAAAAGGTATGTCCTGCGGCTACAGCTTCAGCACATTCTACAGCTTCACCTACAAGCTTCTCATTATTCCCTTCTGTTCTGATTAAACATGGCCCGGAAGCCTCGCAGAAGGCAAGGCCGTACTCTATACCGGGGACGGAGGTTACTAAAATCTCCGGAATATCTTCCACAGTCTTGATAAAATGGGATTGTCCAACAATTATATTACATTCCTCTTCCCATTTTAATTGAACAGCTTCTGTTACAATACTCATAATCTAATCCTCCATAAGTATGTCTTTATCCGCTTTCGAGCACTTTCCTTTATTTTTGGTTACAATAGTTTTATTTACAACCAATTTCAGGAAAGTCTCTGTCGCTAATACTAAAAATGTTCCATTTTTAGTATGTCTAAATCAATTTCACAACAGGTAGCAGGCATCTGTATGCCCCAGTTTTCGAGAACCTGAGGGGAAACTTCACCAAAAATACCAACATTTTCCCCGTTATATGTTATCTGAGCAGATCTGCCCTTAATAAATCGGGGATCATCCAATTCCACCAGTTCATATTCTTTATTAAGATAATAGAAAATTGCAGAAACATTACTGCTTACCTGATTAAATCCTTCATTCCTGTCTGCGCTCATAAACCCAAGAGCATTCTTCGTGACCGTACCGGAATTATCCTCAGAATCAAGAAAGGCAACCTTTCCTATTTCAAAGATATTATGAGGATAAACTGCATTACCTGAAACTGATTCAGAATTTAACATTGATGGTATTATACTCCCTCTGACATATTCATAGTTTTCAGTCATGGGATTTAAAATCTGTATAAGCTTATCACCTGTTATATCCATTCTTTCAATATAGTCCTTATGGGAACCAAGGTAATTATAGATCATCTCCTGAAAACCCAGCCCTATAAGAATATCCTTTGCTTTTCTGGCAAATTCCTCCTCGGGACTTATCCTTCCCACTGTAGAATCTGAAGGCATAACCGGATCAAAACTGTCCATACCCCGACCCATCATAATATCTTCAATAATATCAACAGAATGAAGGAAATCATTCCTGTATTCCGGGACCTTAATTCTAATTTCATCACCTTCGATACTGGTTGTTATTCCCATACGATTCAGGGCGTTTTTCATCTGATCTGTGGATAAATCTGAACCAAGTAGTTTTCTGGCGTAGTTGCTGTCTGCAGATATATCTTTTTGAAAATAATAAGGGGTCGTTATATTTGCTCCAAACTCTGTATCGTATGAATATTCCACCCTTACAGGAAGGATAGTAAATCCATTATCAGCAAGATCACATGCCACAATTGAAGCTGTCAAAATAAGTGAAGGGAGATCAGTACCTGTTAACTCAATAAAAAGATTCTCATCCCCGACCTCTACTGCACCAATCTCAGAGCTGTTTATTACAGGAGGGAAACTCAATACTTTTTCATTAACATCTGTAATAAATGGATATTTTGTATCCTCTTCAACAATATGACCAAATTCCAGCCCTTTAGGATGCTCTTTAACTATCTCCCTCAGTGACAATTCTTTATCCATTCCAAGAGGTATAAATTTTGTTTTGTCAGGATCTGCAGCTTTATACATAACAGGATAATTAAACAGATCACTCCTATAAACACCCATTGCTATCGATTTCCGTTTACGCCCATAATTCCAGCATAATTTTTCCTGAGTTTGTATAAGGTCCTTCAAAGCAGAATCATCAATAGCTTTCCCGGTAACAGCAAAAGCAGCCATAAAGGGTCTTGTAGCCCTTATACCAGGATCAACTTTAACAACTCTCTCTCCAGCATCAATTGTATTTCCCATGTTAGAAAAAAAGTTATACTCAGAACTATTTTCACCCTCATAAACCCTAAGCTGCCTGGCAAGACCGGCTGTAGACCA
>DAOWMA010000016.1 GCA_030643345.1 Spirochaetaceae bacterium | reverse complement strand
TTAATCTATCAACAAGTCCCGGTTTGGGTGTAACAAGTACTTCTGTTATCATGGCTCGGGTCGCAGTTGAAGCTATCTTCCAGAAAATAGAATCAAAGTATTCTTCTGCCATAATTCTGATTTTATCAAGCAGATCATCTATACTGTGACGCCTGCTTCTGGAACATTCAAAAGCGGGTCTGCTGCAGATGAAGCACTTCCTCATACTTCTTCCTGATTTGATCTGGTTAAGGTGAGTATCAAACAGGTCCATGTCAAAAATTCTACCCAGTGGGTGGGTCTCTTCGATATTGGATATAATTTTCTTAATTTTGTAAAGATTTGTGTCTAAAACAGTTAGGTAGGCTTCAGGTCCTGTAACAAGTTCAAGCATCTGTTCAATATTATAGGTTGTACCAGATCTGGTAAGAGCTGTTTTTATAGCTATTATCCCCTGGTTGAATATTTTTCTGTATAGAAATGAATCCTTAACAGGGCCTGGTATGTTGAGTGTAAAGAGAATGAGGCTTCCAGGTTTTTTATGTAAAAGTTTTTGCAGCCTTTCAATCCTAATATCTCTTGCTCTGCAAATATCAGCTGTAGTTATTGTTTTATGCATAATGGCCAGTAATTATTTTTTAATCTTTTCAAAAATGTTTTTTATTATTGGAAACAGTATTGAAATGATTGTAAGTGCTATAAGAACAATACAGATAGGGGATGCAATAAATATCGAAAGATCAGCATCTGATATTTTATATGCCCTTCTGAATGATTGTTCCATATTACTTCCAACTATGACTGCAAGTATCATAGGTGTTGCCGGTATATTTGTTATACTCATTACAAACCCTATAATTCCAAAAATAATCAAAAGGTTAAAATCCATAACACTGCTGCTGATAGCAAATGTCCCGACAAAGGCCAGTCCCAGAACTATCGGATACAGAATTCGTGGTGGAACTGCAAGTACTCTTACAATAATTCCTGCAAATGGAATGTTAAGAACGGCAAGTATAATGTTTCCTATAAACATGCTTGCTATCAGACCCCAGATTATTGTCGGCTGCTGTTGAAAAAGGAGGGGACCCGGCTGCAGTCCCAGCATTAGAAGTGCTCCCATCATTACAGCAGTAGTTCCGGACCCTGGTATACCAAGTGTGAGCATTGGAATCATTGCACCGACAGAAGCTGCATTATTGGCTGCTTCAGGTGCGGCAACACCTTCGATAGCACCTTCACCAAACTCCTCGGGGGTTTTTGACATCTGTTTTTCGTTGTTATATGCCATAAGAGAAGCCATTGTTCCCCCTGCTCCGGGAAGGGCCCCTATAAAAAAACCAAGAGGTGAGCTTCTTAAGATAGGCCAGAAACATCTTTTCCATTCTTCCATGGATATCCATATTTTCCCAAAACCAGTCTGAATTGTCTTTTTCCCTTCTGCTATGTTCTTGAAACTCTTGAATACCTCACCGAGAGCATAAACTGCAATAATGACAACGAGAAAATCTATCCCGGACTGCAGTTCAAGTATATTAAATGTAAATCTTTTTACACCGGACTGGGCATCAATACCTATTGTTGCAATCATAAGACCCAGAGTCATTGAGATAAATCCCTTGATTCTATTCCCTTTTGTCATTGAAGCTGTGGCTGCAAGGGCAAAAACAAAAAGCATGAAATACTCAGCAGGTCCAAATTTTACTGCAAATCGGGCAACAGGCATTGAAACAAATACCATTATAATTGTAGCAAATACACCACCTATAAATGAGGCAATGGCAGAAATTGCAAGGGCTGATTCAGCCTTTCCTTTCAATGTCATTGGATATCCGTCAAATGTCGCTGCTACAGCAGCTCCGTCACCAGGGGTATTAATAAGGATAGAAGCTCTTGAGCCTCCATACATAGCTCCGTAGTAAACTCCCCCCATCGTAATAAGGGCCGCTACAGGGCCCATTGTAAACGTAAGGGGAAGAAGAACAGCAACTCCGGTTGCGGGTCCAAGTCCTGGAAGCATGCCGATAATTGTCCCCAATATCCCTCCAACTGTGACCCACATTATATTCATTGGCTGAAGTGCAACTGTAAATCCATGTAAAAGTAATTCAAAACTTTCCAAAATAACCTCCTAAATCCATATGTATGGAGTCATTGGCAGATACACTCCAAGAAGCTTATAAAACAGGATATAAATAGCAAGACTAAAAATAATCGCTATCAGTGCTGATGATTTCCATTTCTTAATACCGCTGAAAAGAAGAAGTTCAAGTCCCACAAAGATGAATGTTGAAATAACATATCCTGCTCTAACAAAAAGAAAAGAATAAATTGCTGCATTTAAAACAGTAAGAATAATACTTTTTATGTGATTGTCAATTTTAAAAACAGCTTTTTCATATTCAGTATTATCTTTTGAAGCTCTTTTCTTCATTTCCTGTGCTATAAGTAAAAAACTTAATATAATCATCAGGATTCCCAGTGAAACAGGGAATATTTTCGGCTCATTTGCCCGACCGAGCGGGGCTGCCGGAAGATTCATCGCTATTAGTGTATAGGTTGTTCCTGTTATAAAAGTTATTAATCCTGTAATAAGTGATACACTCAATTTTTCACCCCTAATGATAAAAATTTGCCGGGCCTGTTCCGGGCCCGGCATGAAAACTAGTTTAACATTCCTATATCAGAAAGAACACCTTTATATTCTTCATTTACCTCTCCCAGGAAAGTCTTGAAATCAGGCCCATCAAGGTATGCATCATCCCAGCCATTTGTTTTTCTTGCTGCCTTCCATTCATCTGTTTTAACCATTTTTGCAAAAATGTCTCTCCAGTATGAAACTGCATATTCCGGCATTTCAGGAGGACCAAAAATTCCTCTCCAGTTTACAAATGTTGCATCTATTCCCTGTTCCTGACAAGTTGAAATTTCAGCTATAATACCTTCACCTACTCTGTGATCAGATGATTGAGCCAGAGCTCTTAGGTCTCTACTTTCAATAAGGCCCAATACCTCAGAAAGACCTGTTGAAAAAAGATCGATATGACCGCCGAGCACCTGGGCCGAACCGGACTCATCGAAGCTTACATAATCAATTTCTTTAAGATTTTTTATTCCTACTGCTTTTGCCATAATAAGGAACTGAATATGGTCCATCGATCCTACAGAGGAGTTACCTCCTATTTTAACACTCTTGATATCCTTTTTAAGGGCAGTCATGACATCATTCATAGTTTTATATGGTGAATCAGCAGCTACAACATATACTGCATAATCTGCAATAAGTCTTGCAAGGGGTGTTACATCATTGTAACTGTATTCTGTAGTCCCGTTTAGATTTGTGAGTATAAGGGGTGGTGAATAAACAGTGATAGTCCTGGCAGTTCCCTTTACTTCCTGAAGACTTGTAAGGTGAACAGACCCACCTGCTCCAGGATTATTTCTTACAGGCATTGATACTTTTACAAGTCCTGTATCTTTCAGTACTTTTGCTGTTGTTCTGATAGTCAGGTCCCATCCTCCTCCTGCTCCGCCGGGTGCCACAAAGTCGAGGTTCCCCTTAGGGTACTGTGCTTCTTCGTTTTCGCCGGACCCTGCCGCAAAAACTACAGTTGCTGTTAATATAAAAACAGCTGCAATGAGAGTTACGATTCTTCTCTTTTCCATCTTTTGCTCCTTGAATAAATATATTTATAACACAACTAAATGTGCTAATTGCTAACCTGTTTTATCACATCAATAATTGTACCGTCCCTGTATTCAACAAGTCCTACAATCCTATCCTTAAATATAATTGGTTCCGACTTACCAACAATTTTTTCGGCTTTCAATTTAAGTTCTTCAATGGAATATACGGGAAGTCCGGATTGTTTTAACTTTTCTTTTATTTCCTCACGTCTTGGATTTACAGCTATACCCCTTTCTGTAACCAGTACATCAATAGTTGATCCAGGGGTAATAATTGTTTTCACAGAGTCCGTCACAGTAGCTGTTCTTCCCCTTATAAGAGGTGCGACAATTATTGAAAGACCGGAACCTATTGCAGTGTCCGAATGCCCTCCGGAAGCGCCTCTTATAATACCGTCAGACCCGGTTATTACATTGACATTGAAGTTAGTGTCTATCTCAAGGGCACTCAGGATAACAATGTTGAGTTTATTAACTGCGCATCCCTTGTTAAGTGGATTTGCATAATAGGATGCATCAATCTCCAGATGGTATCTGTTTTCTCCTATTGATCTAATAGCTTCAGAATCAAAACTCTGAACATCAAGAAGTTTGCCTATGAACCCGTCTTCATGGAGTTTTACCATCGGGCCCGAAATCCCTCCAAGGGCCCAGCTTGCTTTAATATTCCTGTCCTCCATGTATTTTCTTAGAAATCTTATTGTTGCAACTGAAGCTCCGCCGGATCCTGTCTGGATGGAAAATCCATTTTCAAAATATCCTGAATTCACTACGACTTCGGAAACAAGCTGTGCAAGAAGAAGATCTTTTGGGTTATTAGTAATTCGTGTTGCACCTGTTGTAATCCCCTCCGGGTCTCCTATTGAATCAACAATAACTATAAAGTCAACCTGGTCCTGATGAATACTGAAAGGGATATTTGGGTATTCAACAATATTATCTGTAATAAGGACAACTTTTTCGGCAAAAGCTGCATCCACCATTGCATAACCAAGAGACCCGCAGGCAGATTTCCCGGTATATCCGTTAGCATTCCCATAAACGTCAGAAGAAGGAACACCCAGGAATGCAACATCAATTTTAATCTGCCCTGTTTCAATACAACGGGCCCTGCCTCCATGTGAATGAATTACCACAGGAATATCTGTAAGTCCGTTGGATATCTCCTCTGCAAGCTCTCCCCGAATCCCTGAAGTTATCAGACGTTTCACAACTCCTGTTTTTATGTGGTCCACAAGGCATTGATGTGCTTCTGTAAGAGAACTGGCGGCAATTGTCAGGTCCCTTATACCCATTTCAGCTATAACATTCATTACCATTGGGAGAACCTTATCGCCATTTCTAAAATGATGATGAAACGAAATTGTCATACCGTTTTTAAGGTTTGTTTCAACAATAACTTTTTCTATTGAATCAACAAGTTTGTTGAGTTTAGGGAGTCTTCTGTTCCCTTTCTCTTTTTTTACCAGTGGTGTATGAGCATATGCACCATCAAAAGGTAACAGGTCCCCTATATGACTTATTTTTTCAGGAATTATTCTCCCCAGTTTATTTTCAGTCATTTTCAGACTCCTTACCAGCTTCAAGTACTCCTGAAGATTTTGCCAGTTCAAGTATTCTTTCAGCTCTTTCCACAATAGGTTTATCGACCATCTTTCCTTCTACTGCTATAACACCGGATTTATTCGATTTTGCTGTCTTTATTCCTTCGATTACTTTTTTTGCAAAGGTTATCTCATCTTCTGTAGGAGTGAAAATTCTATGAACAGGTTCAATTTGTCTTGGATTAATTACTGACTTTCCATCAAATCCCAACTGTTTAATCAGTTTTATCTCTTTAATAAATCCCTCTTCATTGGACAGATCGGAATATACTGTATCAAGGGCATATATCCCTGCAGCTCTGGCAGCATTTACAAGCTGGCTCCTTGCAAATAAAAGCTCAATCCCGTCTTCAGATCTTGATGTTTTAAGACAGGTAACATAGTCTTCTGCTCCTATTGCAATTCCAATAAGCCTTTTACTTGAAGTTGCTATACTCAAGGCATTCAATACTCCAAGAGGCGATTCTATGGCTGCCATTAATTTTATTGTCCCTATGGAATAACCTTCATTCTTTTCCTCTTTTTCAATTAGTGATTCAACTTCATATATATCCTCAGCTTTTTCTGTTTTTGGAAGTCTTATTACATTCGGTTTGGCCCTAACCATTGCCTTTATATCTTCTTTGCCAAATCCGCTTTCTATTGAATTGATCCTTACAACAGTTTCAATTTCCCCGTAGTCAAGTGTTGTAAGTGCTTTGTAAACAAGAAATCTGGCTGAATCTTTTTCATCTATGGATACAGAATCCTCGAGATCAAACATTACTGAATCTGATCTGTAGATGTGTGCATCTTTTACCATTCCTGCATTGTTACCGGGAACATAAAGCATAGTGCGTCTAAGTTTTGCCATTATATTTTCTCCCAGTCATATTCACTCTGTTCAGCTCCCCTGTAAAGAGCTGCAGCAAGACGCGCTTCAATAGTACAATCAAGAGCACCTATATCATTTATCTGTATTAATGCATCTTCAACAGAAAGTTCCTTTAGCAAATTATTTGTTACTTTTATAATCTGTTTCCCGAATTGCTTTTTAACAGTGCTCTGGAGATTTATTTTAATACCCTTCCCGGAATTACTTCTGACAGTTATCATTACATCGCTTGATTCAAGGGTCCCCGCAATTCCTGTTTTAATAATCTTCATTTCCCTGCCTTTTTGAGTTTTTCAATAATTTTTTCCCCTTCAGAAGAAGCCAGAAAGTTATAAGTGGCGGAAGGAACAATCTTTTTTATGCTGCTAAAATCCCTTTTCAGTAAACACTTCCTTACCCTTGATGCACTTACAGGTTCTCCATCTGTTTCGAATCTTTTTATTATATGAAAATCTATCCCATGTTTCGGTAGAATTTCTTTCATAAGTCTATTGTAATTTGATGTTACAGGGCAGAGAGGTTCATCTCCTGCAAATCTGGCTGTTATTCCAAGAGCTGGTGCTATTATTTCGGAGAATAATCCAAGATCCAGTCTTGCATGAATATCGATTATCTGTTTTGATTCTTTGATAAAGTAAGAAGGAAAGGTTGCATTTGAGATTATATAGTTGGAACCTTTATGAAGCACAAGATTATTTATATGAGAGGTTGCTTCTTTTACAAGTTGATATCTTACTTTCATAGGGAATAAGGACCTGTCTTCTGAAACCACAAACAGGTGGAGGACATCACATTCATCAGCGGCCTTTTCAATAAGATACAAATGTCCATTTGTTATCGGATTGCAGTTTACTACTATTGATGCTGCTTTTCCCGTTATATCAAGTTTACTCCTGGATTCTTTTTTTAATTCTTTAAGATAGTTATCAAGCCCCAGTGGGTTGTTTTCCATAAGGACAACACTATTTTTGACTTCATATACAGGGGAAAATCCCAGTTGTAAAAAAATTCCTTTATTCTTTGGTTTTGTAAAAAGAAAGAAATCTGTATTACCCTTTTGATATTCCCTGTTTATTAGATTTGTCATAATGCTGCCAGTGAGGTTTATATTTTTGTACTCTTTTTTTACAGCTATACATTTAAGAATATTGCCGGAAATAGAACCTGTTGCTGCAAGGGAATCCCCAATTCTAATCAATAAGGTTTCATCTATATCAGTTTCAAATGTCAAATCATTTTCTTTAAGGAGGTTTGTTATTTCCAACATAGCACCCGAGTCAGGTTTTTCTATAAATTCAGCATTAATCTGATAATCATCCATAAAACAAAAACACCTTATTAAAAATATTATATGCCATGAGTCAGAAGCTATATGTAGGGTAATTTTAGAAGAATTTGTAAGAATATTCCTACAATTCTTTCAGAAGATTGTGCTTTATTGAATAATATGTAAGCTCTGAGTTTGAATGCATATTCATTTTTAAAAGAAGTCTTGTTCTGTATGTACTGACAGTTTTTATACTGAGGCTTAGTTTTTCAGATATTTCACTTGATTTTAATCCTGATGCCAGAAGGATCATAACCTGGTATTCCCTTTCAGACAGGTTTTTATGAGGGAAATCTATTGTGTTACTAAAATTCAGGTTGTTTAAGAGTATTTCGCTGACGGTATCATTTAGGTATCTGCCGCCTGAACTAACCTTTTTAATTGCAATGATAAGTTCTTCAGGAGCTGAGGCTTTATTAAGACATCCTGAAGCTCCATATTTAAATGCTCTTACAGCATACTGATTTTCAGGCTGTATACTGAGCATAAGCACAGGAAGATCAGGATATTCTATTTTTACATCTTTTAGTATTTCCATCCCGTCTTTCCCCGGCATTGAAATATCGAGAATAAGAATATCTATCTTATGTGATTTTATATTTTTAAATACTTCAAAATTGTCTCTTGCCTCATATACATTCCTTATATAAGAGCTGTCTGACAGTATTTGAATAAGTCCCTTTCTTATCAGTGGATGATCATCTGCAACAAGTATATTCATTTATTGATTGCCTTTGTTGATAATCTATTTTCCAAAGGAATTGTAACTTCAATTAAAGTTCCTTTTTCAAGAGATGTTATTTTGAGTTTTCCTTTAAGTCTGCTGCATCTTTCCCTTATTCCTATAATACCGAATGATTCAGAACTGTTTATTTTTTCAACGGGAATCCCCCTGCCGTTGTCTTTAACCCTAAGGTAAAGTTTATTGTCATCCCTATGAAAATATATATGGACATGATCTGCATGTGAATGTCTGATTATATTAGTAAGAATTTCCTGATAAATTCTAAATATTACTGTTATTGTTTGTTTGTCAGAATCGTTTGCTATATCCTCTATGTCTTCAATATCTTCAATATCCACTGTACATTTAATATCCGTTCTTCTTTGGAATTCAACAGTTTGCCATTGAAGTGCTTCAGAGAGGGATAGTGTATCAAGAACTTTTGGGCGTAATCTGGTGGAGAGACTTTTTACTGAATCGAGAGTTAAATTTACCAGGGAGAGCATGGTTTTTGTCTTTTCCTTATCGCTAAACCTAAAAATCTCCATCTTTAAAGCTGTTAATATCTGTCCCAATTCATCATGAACATCTCTGGCAATTTTCTTTCTTTCCTCTTCTCTTATTTCAATTATATGAGTTGAAAACATTCGCAGTTCTTTATTATGTCTCTCAAGTGCCAGTGTCCTTCGTTTTATAATAAGAAATAGGAGTAGAATAGCAGTAATTAGAATAATCGCTTTAAAATAAACTGTCTGCCAGAAATGGGGGAGTATTTGTATTTCAAGTTCAAGGCTGTCAGATATTTCAACTCCTGTGTGGTTTGTACCTTTTACATGAAGTTTGTAACTGCCATAGGGTAGAGAATTAAGGGTTATGGAGTTTTTGTTACCCCTGAAATTCCAGTCACTATCAAACCCTTCAATATAGGTATAGTATCTATTTCTTTCAGGAGCGGTAAAATCGAGTATTGAAAAATAGAAGGTTAAAAGATTTTCATTTTGGGTAAGTGTAATCTTTTCTGTTTCGGTAATCGATTTATTGAGAACTTCTCTTCCATTAATTTTTGCACCAATCGGGACTTTTCTGTTAAGGATATGAAAATCTGTTATAACAATGTTGGGTGAATTTTCAGAGTTATTGATATAGTCAGCAATGGTATCGGGATTGAAAAAATTTATCCCCTCAGTACTACCGATAAATATATCACCGTTTTCTGCTGTACAAATTGCCTTATGGGTAAACTCATTACTTGACAGGCCATCCTCCCTGCTGAAAGTATAGAATTTATCGATACTTGAGTCGTACAGATTAAGTCCGTTATCTGTTGTTATCCAGAGATTTCTGTTTCTGTCCTCTACAATACCAAGAATATTTTTTCCTGCAAGACCGTCTTCTTCAAGGAATGAGTGAAAGATATAATTACCATTGTTTAGGAGATTTAATCCACCTCCTGTAGTTCCAATCCATAGTCTTTTTAATGAGTCCTCAAAAATCACATTTACACTGTTATTACTAATGGATGTGTCTGATTCAGGATCAAACTTGAATCTAATAAAGGTGTCTTTATCTTTCTGATAAAGGTTTAACCCTCCATCCCATGTCCCAACCCAGAACCTTCCCGATGAATCTTCAAAGATGTCTTTTACAGAGTTTCCCTGAAGGCTGTGGATATCTTTAGGATCATATTGATAAGAAATAAACTTTCCGCTTTCCTTATCAAATCGATTCAGACCTCCCCCTTCTGTTCCTACCCATAAGCTGTCTTCGTTATCTATAAAAAGGTCCCATATTGTATTACTGCTTAAATTACTGCCATCCCCGGTAATATAATGCTTTATCCATCTTTCGGATTTCGGATCAAAGATGTTTATCCCTCCACCGTCTGTACCGACCCAGATTAGTCCATCTGTATTTTCTATAAGTGAATAGCACCGATTACTCGTTGGACTGTTTTCGGATTTGTTTCGGGCAAAGGTTTTAATTTCTTCACTTTCATTATTGTAACAGTTTAGTCCCCCTCCATCTGTTACATACCATATCCTTTTGTTCCTGCCTTGAATAATCTCCCGGGGTTGTTCCGGTTTTGTATAAAATTTATTTTCTTCATTCTTAGAGATACTTTTAAATATAAGAGAAAAGGGGTTAAAGAGATTCACTCCTCCATCCCTTGTTGCAATCCAGATAAGCCCGTTTCTATCGGAATACATTGACCTTATTGTATTACTTGAAAGACCTGAACTGTCATATCCATTACTCTTTATTATTTCCCATCTGTTTTTTAGTGGATTAATAATATATATTCCATCTTTTTCAGTTCCTATCCAGATTTTTTTATCTTTGTCTTCTAAAATAGTTCTTACAGATATTTCCTGCTGATTTTCAAATCCGGGAACGATAAGCGGGGTAAATATTCCATTTTCAGAATTAAACTGAGCTATACCACCATTCTGCAGTCCAATCCAAATATTCCCTTCAGAATCTTCAGTTATGGACCTTACGGTATTTGAAGGTATGGAACCTGATTTATCACTCGTCATATACGTTTTTATAATCTTTTCTCCGCTCTTTATTATTGAGAGGCCTCCTCCTTCCGTTCCAATGAGGATGTCCCCCATTGAGCTCTGATAAAGGACCCTTATAATATTACTTTTAAGGGAATTAGAGCCTGTATCTTTTTTGTATGATATAAAATCACCTTCCCTTATCATTTGGTTGAGCCCACCTCCTCCGGTCCCTATCCATAGGGTCCCATCTCTGCTTTCAAGGATTGCATATATTTTGTCACTGCTTATAGCAAAAGAATCATTTGGATCATGTTTGTAGGTGATGAATATATTTTTTTCTTTAATATATCTGTTAAGCCCTCCTCCGTCTGTTCCTATCCAGAGCCTGTTTTTAGAGTCTTCATAAATAGCAAAAATTACAGAACTTGTTATAGTTCCCTGTTTGAGTTCCGGCATGAATATATTTACACTGTTACCATCATATCTGTTAAGGCCACTGAGGGTCCCAATCCACATAAATCCGTTTGAATCCTGCTGCAGGCAGAAAGTACGGTTGCTTGAAAGTCCCTGTTCCATCGTAAGATGTGTAAAATGGTAGGATTCGGAAAAACAGAACTGCAATGTAAAAAAATATAAAAATACTAATCCTGTTCTTGTAAAAACAGACATGTTAATAAGTTTTTCCCTGTTCATTGTCTCAACCTGTTTTGTGTTATTACCTGTACCGGGGGATCTAAAAAAAGATAATTCCCAGGCGATATGTAATAAACGACATAACCCATGCAACAGACATAGTATAGACAATAAATAATCTTGTCCATTTCCATGCACCGGCTTCTTTGTGAAACATTGTTGTTGCTGCTATGCACGGAAGGTAGAGTAGCACAAAAACCATCAGCGACAGGGCTGTTGCCCGGGAGTAACCAGATTCTTCTCTCAATCTTGTAACAAGCTTGGGAGAGTCTTCATCCTGCTGCCCAATAGCAAATATAGTACTCATAGTGGATACAACAACCTCTTTTGCAGCCAGCCCTGCAGTAAGTGCGATACCTATTTTCCAGTCAAATCCCAGGGGCTTTATTACAGGTTCTATTATCTTGCCAAATCTTCCGGCAATTGAGTATTCCAGTTGCTTTGAAGCCGCCTCATTTTGTAATTCTGCAATTGCCTGAATATCTGTTGTCATACTAATTTGACTGTTATAGGATTGTTCTATCTCCCTGCTTGCAGGAAAGTTACTTGCAAACCAGATAATAACTGATGCCAGAAGAATAACAGTCCCTGCTTTTTTAAGGTACATTTTTACCTTAAAAATCATCTGGTACAGGACTGATTTATATCCGGGGAGTCTGTAAGGGGGGAGCTCCATTACAAAAGGTTCCGACTGTCCCGGGAAGGCGGCTTTCTTTAAAACAAAGGCCGATATCAGTGCCAGGATGATACCGAAAAAATATATTCCAAAAAGTATATTACCTGCTGCAGCAGGGGCAAAAAAAGCAGAGAGGAGAAGGATATAAACAGGCAGCTTTGCTCCGCAGCTCATAAAAGGTATAATGAGCATGGTAACAATTCTGTCACCTCTGTTTTTTAGTGTACGGGTAGCCATAATAGCCGGTACCGAACATCCGAAGCCTGTTAACATTGGGATAAATGACTTTCCATGAAGGCCTACTTTGTGCATAATCTTATCGATTACAAATGCAGCTCTGGCCATATAACCCGTTCCTTCCAACAGGGATATGAAAAAGAACAGAAGAAGGATATTGGGGAGGAAAACCAGTACTCCGCCGATACCTGCAATTAACCCGTCAACCAGAAGTGATTTTAGCAATCCATCCGGCAGTACACTGGAAACAGATGTACCTAAAAACTGGAAAAACGTATCCAGCCATTCCATAGGAGCTGCACCCAGGGTAAATGTAAATTGAAACATAGCCCACATAATTGCGAAGAAAATGGGAAGTCCCAGTATCCTGTTTAAGAGTATATTATCAATACGGTCTGTTATAGTCTTTTTCTTACTGTCGGGGATTACAACAGTTTCATGCAGTGCACCTCGAATGAACGAATGGCGGTCCTCAATAATTGCAGATTCAGGGTCTTCCTTGTACTGCTTTTTGTATTTATCGGTTGAATCAAGAAGGAGTTTTACCATCTTCAGGTAGATGCTTCTCCCTTTAACAGTCTCATATACCAGTTGATCGTTTTCCAGAAGCTTAATAGCCAGCCAGTTGGAATTATATTTTTCAGATAAGTCATCATTTTCCAGGATATGGCCGATTTGGCTGATTCTTTCTTCAATCCTACTGCTGAAAACCATCTTATTTTTAGATATTGTAATGTCCCCCTCAAAAACACTTACTATATGTTCAAGTAGAGGATCAATACCCTGTTTTTTCGAAGCTGAAGTTGGTATTATATGGGACCCCAGGAGGGCTTCCAGTTGTGGAAGATCAATTTTAATTCCAAGTTTTTCCACCTCATCCCACATGTTCATGGCTACAAGCATATCAACTTCAAGTTCCATTACCTGTGTGGTAAGGTAGAGATTCCTTTCCAGATTGGAACCGGCAATTACATCTACA
>DAOWMA010000385.1 GCA_030643345.1 Spirochaetaceae bacterium | reverse complement strand
ATTCAGATCAGACAATAAATAACATCATGGACAGTGTTTATATGGAAGAACTTAATAACAATGAAATTTCTCCGGTTTTCAGAATGAAATACCAATTGCAGGAAAAAAGAACAAAATCCGGCAATAACCTCACTGAAATGGAACCGGTAAAAGACTTCCTGAACAACATGGAATTCTGGTACCATATCTCAGATAATAAAGTATACTCGTATATTGGCCCCTATGGAATTGAAGGTCTGAAAAAACTGATCATTGCAGACTTTCCGGCAGAGAACCGGGTAAATTCAGCTCCGGATAATACCAACCTGATATGGAACTTTTCGTTAACACAATTAACAAAATCTTTGGGAGGAATCCAGGGATTGGAAAAGTTGCTCCCTCTGAGTGATATTTCATTTGGAATGTCAGGATTTTCAGGTTTTGAAGACGGAAGGCTGCACAGTAGTACAAATATTCCTGCAGAAGATATTATGAGTATATTCCAGATGATAATGGAGATGGGTCTGTAAAAATTACCGGACAGGCTCTGTTTCCATCCACCTATGATAATAAGCCAACGCCATCAGCATAACACCGTTTGAATATCTTCCGGTACCCATATTTTTCACAACTTCGGCAACAGGAATCAGATGGAAATGTATATATTCATCTCTATCCAGGTTTTGTTCACTTTTTAGCTCAAGCTCCCTGACAACAAATGTATAGCTGATATTGTTCATAAATGCAGGATTAGGTGATACAGCGCCAATCTCTGTAATCTTCCCTGCCACATAGCCTGTTTCCTCCAAAAGTTCCCTTAAAGCCGCATTTTCAGGTAATTCTCCATGGTCAATCATTCCGGCAGGGAATTCCAAAGTAACTTTATCACTTCCATGCCTGTACTGCTCCACCATAAGGAAACATTCATATCCCCTATCATCTTTAATAAGGGGAATCACTGTAACCCAGTCGGGAGAATTCAAAAGATAGAAATTACTGTCATTTCCATCAGGAGATTCTTTATCTACTTCATAAAGATCAAATATACGGCAACTTTGCAGCATCTTTCGTGATTTTTCTGTCCATATTAGTTTTTCTTTATTATCCATGCAGTTCAGAATATACTAAAAGTAAGAAAAAATCTTGACCTTTCAATTTTTTATACTAAAATAGAGATATACTGATTTGTAAATTTACTAAAAGGGTGTTTATATGGACGAAAAGAATATCGGCTTTATTTCATTTAGAATATCAGGTACAGATGGAGTTTCTCTGGAAACAAAAAAATGGGCAGAAATTTTTGATCACTTTGGCTTTAAAAGCTTCTATATGGCTGGTGAGCTGGATACTGACCCTGCAGTATCATTTATCGTAGAGGAAACTCATTTTAAACATCCCGAAGCCTTGCGCCTATATAAGCAGGCATTTAACGGAGGAGATACAAGACCCCGAAAACTCTCACATGATATTCATAACTTTAGAGATTTACTCAAAGATAAAATTTATGAATTTATTGATAAATTTAATCTTGATATGCTGGTACCTCAAAATACACTAACTATTCCTCTAAATGTACCTCTGGCAATGGCATTAACAGAAGTAATTGCCGAAACAAACATTCCGGTAATAGCCCATCATCATGACTTTTTCTGGGAAAGAAAGCGATTTTTAAGAAACTGTGTCTGGGATTACATAAATGCATCCTACCCGCCCCATCTTAACTCAATCCGTCATGTTGTGATTAACTCATCAGCTCAAAATCAATTGGCACTGCGTACTGGAATATCATCAACATTAATACCAAACGTTATGAATTTCGAAAATCCTGAACCTCCAATTGATGAGTTTAATGCGGATGTAAGAAAAGCTTTCGGAATTGATGAAGACGAACTTTTTGTGCTGCAGCCAACCAGAGTAGTTCAGAGAAAAGGGATTGAGCATGCAATTGAACTTGTAGCAAGACTGGACAGAAAAGCTGTACTTGTTATAAGCCATGCATCCGGTGATGAGGGGTACGAATATGAACAACGGGTTAAAGAATTTGCAGAACTTCTAAAAATCCGGGCTCTTTTTGTAAGTGAATCTATTGGAGACTCAAGGGGCTATAAGGAAAATGGAGAAAAGATATACAGCCTTCAGGATATCTATCCCCATGCAGATCTGGTATCATATCCATCCCTTCAGGAGGGTTTCGGGAACGCCTTTCTGGAAGCTGTTTATTTCAGAAAACCGATCCTGGTAAATAACTATTCTATCTACTCCTTTGATATTAAACCAAAAGGTTTCGAAGCTATAGAAATGGATAATTTTATCTCTCAGTCAACCGTTGATGCAACAAATGAACTTTTGACTAATCCGGCCGAAATTAAGAGAATTACAGATAAAAATTATGAACTCAGCCTTAAACATTATTCGTATACTGTATTACGGAATAAACTAAGAAGTATAGTAGAAGATATCTGGGGAAGACAACCTACACCGTGCGATTAATAGTTTTTCATTATCACCTGCTGCCGGGAGGGGTTACCCAGGTGATAAAATCATCTGCCACTGCAGCTCTTAGAGATATCCCGGAAATAGATGGAATTACCCTTGTTTCAGGAAGGATTGATAACGTTCAAAAAGTT
>DAOWMA010000075.1 GCA_030643345.1 Spirochaetaceae bacterium | reverse complement strand
TCCAGATAAATGAAACTTTCCGACATAGACATTACTCCTGTAAAACCTTCTTTCCCTTCTCAGTTAAACGATACTTCTGCAGCCGGCTGTTCGGCTTTTCAGGGATGGTTAGTTCGATATAAGATCTATTAAGTGCCGGATGCAGGTAATTTTCTCTAAATGTCTGACGATGTTTAAGCTTCATTTTTTCACGCAGATCTCCAGAAGAGAGTTCGCCATCAGAAAGAGCCATCAGAAGCCTGATAACAGGATTATCTGACTGGGTCGGCGACTGGGTCGGCGACTGGGTCGGCGACTCTACCCCCGACTGAGCCCTTGACAATGGCAGCAGTAATTTGAACAACTGCTTTTCCTCTTTAAAAACAGGTTTTGCACCTCTTGTATAAAGAGGCAGATACTTACTAATATTCCTTACTCCTGACCCCAGTTCTTCGAACCTTCCCAACTGAATCATAAATTTACATATTACAGGATTATGAGAGTAAGGCAATAGATTATCTACAGTTATCTCTCCGAAGTGATGCTGAGTACAGGGGTTATCAAAAACAACTTTATCTTTATAGATAATTAAACGCCCCGGAGATCCACTGACGTAATCTCTATGAGATATAATATTTGAGACAGCTTCCCGAAATATTTTGTCTCTTAAACTCATGCGCATATCACCTTCCAGATAAAAGGGATCGTTCAGGTGCTTCTCTATGAAACCCATCATCAGATCATAAGCGTCGATAAGATTTGTACGAATAGTCAGGCGGTCATCATATCTGTCAATATTTTCACGCCTTAAAAGACAATCAAATTTATAGGCCGGCACTGCTTTTTGAATGGCAAGATCAGTACCAAACAGTAAAACTGCAGCCAGAGTAAGAGATGTTTTCCCACTTTCCGGATCTTCTGCAAAAAATCCGCCAATTTTCAAAAGCTCTTCATTCTTCAATCTAAGCCATGGATGATGTGAATTGTATGCATGCATAAGTGCACGGGCTTTATCAAACAGCTCTGGAATAAGATCATTATTTGTTGCAAAAGGCAAAGTACGTTGTTCAGAAAACAGACTTAATTTTCTATTTAGAAGACCTGCAAGCTGATATGTCCCCTGAACCCTATAATCTCCGTCTTCACTGCGTAGGAATATATTACCGCCTGTTTTGTGGAGCTGGGAACTCAAAGGAACCTGTATTATAATAATTATTTTGTCATCTATTTCTATGTCCTGAGGGAAAAGAAGATAGGGCAGATCAATCTTTTTAGGATTATTGGAAAGATTGGTTAAATCATTTTTTAATTCCTGATAGTATTAATAATAACTACCATCCGCAACTTCGGGAATAAAGAAGCATCTCCATTATTATCAATATAAATGAAACTCATCAATATAGATCCCTCCAAGGATTAGGGACATCTTATCATAAATAATCAATTATTATTTTCTAAAAACCAGTAAAGCATATAAACTCCCACCGGAAACAAAATTTTACAAAAAAACATAAATTCCTGAAGTAAAAAAGCATTTATACCAGTACTAAGGTATTAACCTGGTCGTGCGCTTCACTTACTGCTCGGCTATGAGTCGTATCGCAGGAACTTGTTCCAAGAAACGATCTCAGCAACCAAAGGTGGAATAAAATGATTAATGAACAGGACAGGAAATTCTACGATGAAGCTTTTCTGGAGGTCTTTTCAAAAAAAAAATAGTAAAATCACTATTAGAGGATTTTGCTAAAGAAAAATGGGTAGAACTAATAGATTTTACAAGTATGAAAGCAGGAAAAATTGTATATTATTAATTAAAGGACATCAATAATTAAGCAATATTTTGCTTCAACTTAGGTTTACGTGCTGGAAATGAAACATTTTTTCTCTCAGATTTCTCCTGCCTGATACATATATCTTTAAAAATACCATCAACCAAATCAGAAATTAATAATAAATTATTTTATAATTTCCCTTCTTACCTAATCAATGGAAAGATATCCCGGAAGGGATAAAGAAACCCAGGGACTTCTAATTTATTCGCTGTTATCTATATAGAAAAATCTATCTTAGGTGGGAAAGTAAAAATACATGTCCCCATAAATGTCTTTCTAAATCAACTTCTCCGATTTCTCATTATTAAATTCCAGCCATATATAAAACACTAACCCGGCAAAGTATAAGAAAATACCCAACAAAAATCCTTCAAAAAGCCTGTCAAAAAAGACGCCTTGAGAATAATATATGAACTACAGCTAAAGTAGAGGAATTTTAACTATGAATAAACTGTCGGATTGGGAGAGGATTGCCGGGGTTGATTTCCTTAAAAAAGCCGGAATAAAAAAAGGTAATAAGGTCCTTGAGTTCGGCTGCAACGATGGGAATTACACAATACCGGCATCAGCAGTTGTTGGTGAAAAAGGAACTGTTTTTGCAATTGATGAAAATAAAACTGCTATTGGGCAGTTAAAAGAGAAAATCAGACCTTTAAAATACGATAACATTGAGATTATAGGTACAAATGGTGCTCTTAATTTCAATTTATGTGATGATTTTATTGATTTTGTTATGCTTTATGATGTTCTTCATTATTTTAATATTAAGCATCGAAGAATTCTTTACAAAGAAGTATTCAGGATTTTAAAACCTGATTCAGTTCTTTCAGTATATCCGAAGCACATTATTGGCAATTTCCCTTTGATGGAATTTAAAAATGTAACATTGAATGAGTTAGTGAATGAAATTCAGGATGCCGGTTTTAAATACAGCGGGAAAATATGTTCAAAGCTAAGTCATGACAGTCATCTGGAAGAAGGTTGTATTATAAATTTTGTCAAAAAACCACGGTACAGATAAACTATACCGTGGTTCCAGTGGGCGTTGAGGGATTTGAACCCCCGACATCCTGCTTGTAAGGCAGGCGCTCTCCCAGCTGAGCTAAACGCCCTTAAGGTCTGGACAAATTAGCATAGGCCTTAAAATGTGTCAAGATATAATCCTTAATTTTTTATATTTATCCCAAAGCAGAATAGCTTCTCAGTATCTTTATTCTATCTAACGATTATGTTAGCATGCGCATCGAGGTAAGTTATGTCTAGTAAACCAATGAGAAATATCGGAATCATGGCGCATATTGATGCCGGTAAAACAACAACCACAGAGCGTATACTTTATTATACAGGGAAAAGCCATCGAATTGGTGAGGTTGATAACGGCGAAGCAACAATGGACTGGATGGAGCAGGAACAGGACCGTGGAATTACAATAACTTCCGCTGCTACAACATGTTACTGGAAAGAACATCATATCAATATTATAGATACCCCCGGACACGTGGATTTTACTGCAGAGGTTGAAAGGGCATTAAGGGTCCTTGATGGTGCAATTGCAATTTTCTGTGCTGTTGGCGGAGTAGAGCCCCAATCCGAAACCGTCTGGCATCAGGCTGATCACTATAATATTCCACGAATAGCCTTTGTAAATAAAATGGACCGTCTGGGAGCTGATTTTTTTGAGGTTATTAAAGAGATTGAGGGGAAATTACAGGCAAACCCTTTAGTTCTTTATCTTCCAATTGGATCTGAAAATGATTTTACAGGTATTATAGACTTAATTAAAATGAAGGAACTTCACTTTGAAATAAATTCAAAGGGAAGTGAAATTATTGAATCGGACATTTCTTCTGATTATACGGACAGTGCAGATGAATGGCGTGAAAAACTCCTTGATAAAATTTCAGCCTATTCAGAGGATATTACAGATCTTTTTCTTGAAGGCAATGATATTCCTGTAAAGCTTATTAAAGAAACCATTAGAGTTAATACATTAAACAGAAATTTAATTCCTGTTTTTGTTGGAGCATCCCTTAAAAATATCGGTGTTCAGCCCTTATTGGATGGTGTTATAGATTTTCTTCCCTCTCCTTTTGAGGGAAATCCAATTATTGGACACAAGAAAAAAGATAATTCTGAGATAACTGTACCTCACGATAAAAAAGGACCTGCTCTTGGACTTGTTTTCAAAATACAAAGTGATAAAGAAGCAGGAGCATTGAGTTTTATCAGAGTATATTCGGGAACAATAAAAAAAGGATCAGCTATTTTAAATATTACAAAACATAAAAGAGAGAGAATTAACCGCCTGCTTCGAATGCATTCCAATAGATATGAATCAATTGATCAACTTCATGCTGGTGATATTGCCGTTGTTGTTGGATTTAAAATTGCCCAGACCGGGGATACAATAGGTTCAGAAGGATACCAGGTACTTCTTGAAGATATGGATTTTCCGGAACCTGTTATCTCTGTCGCCATTGAACCTAAAAGTATTTCTGATCAGGATAAACTTATAAAAGCCCTGGAATCCCTTAAACGTGAAGACCCCACATTTACTGTTAAAGAAAACGAAGAAACAGGACAATTGATAATCTCCGGAATGGGAGAACTTCACCTGGATGTACTTGTTAAACGTATAATCAGTGAATTCAAAGTAGAAGCTAATGTAGGAAAACCTCAGGTTACTTATAGAGAATCAATTTCCACTGAAGCTTTACACACAGAAAAATTCCATAAACTCGTAGCAGGTAAAGAAAATACAGCAGAAGTTTCACTAAAAGCAGAACCTGCAGGTAAAGGTGCAGGTAACATTATTATATGTGAAGTATCTGAAAGCAAGCTTCCGAGAGAATTCAGAGATGCGGCTGAAAGGGGTA
Organism: Spirochaetaceae bacterium; assembly: GCA_030643345.1. Taxonomy (GTDB): domain Bacteria; phylum Spirochaetota; class Spirochaetia; order B11-G9; family B11-G9; genus JAJRQE01. The sequence goes on along the minus strand of DAOWMA010000075.1, from coordinate 3,372 downwards.
TTAAGAATGCCTTTTCATCAGGAATTATGTATGGTTATCAGTCTATAGATATAAAAGTAACCCTGACTGATGCTGTTTATGACCAGCAAACCTCCTCTGCTCTGGCATTTGAAGCAGCAGGCGCTCTGGGATTTGATGCCACATGTAGAAAAGCAGGTCCTGTACTTCTTGAACCAATAATGAATGTGGATATATTGACACCAAAAGAATTTGTAGGAGAGGTAATCAGTCATATTACAACAAGAAAGGGACTAATCGGCAGCCTTGAGAGTAAACCGTCTGTTGAACATATAAAAGCTGAAGTTCCCCTTGTAAATATGTTCGGTTACTCAACGGCCCTTAGAAGTCTAACTCAGGGCAGAGGTACATTTGCTATGGAATTCTCCCATTTTGCAAAGAAAGAGGGCGGAATTTAAATGAAAAATTGTTACTTGCACTTGTACTACCATTATTTTTCATTTTTAGTTATTCGTTATTCGTTTTTCATTTCTTTTTAGTTGACAACTCTAAATTCTGCTTTTATAGTTAGTGATCTTGTTACTAAATAAATGGAGGAAATATGAGTATTACCACTGCTGACATTCGAAACATCTCTCTTGTAGGACATGGAAGCACTGGAAAAACTTCACTTTTAGAGCAGATGCTCTACGTAGGTGGTGTTATTCCAAAAGCCGAACTCCCTGATTCAGGGAAAAGTGTGAGTGACCACACAGACGAAGAAATAGAAAGGAATATTTCGATCCATACTACACTGGCCGGTGTTGAATGGCACGATAAACAGATCAATATTCTGGATACACCCGGAGTTGCTGATTTTGTTGGTGAAGTTGTGTGCGCCTATAGAGCTACTGAATCTTCAATTGTACTTGTAGATGCAAGTGATGGTGTTCAGATAGAAACTATAAAACTCTGGAGACGACTTAACAACCGGAAAATGCCGCGAATAGTTTTTATTAACAAACTTGATAAAAGCAGAGCAAATTTTGATACTGTTTTTGAGGACCTTAACAAAAAGTTTGATAAAACATTTGTACCTGTTACTATTCCTATTGGAAATGGAGATAATTACAAAGGTATTGTCAATCTTATTGAAAATAAAGCTTATCTTGTTAATGAGTCAGGGGAAAAAGATCACGAAACAGACATACCTGAAGATATTCTTGATATGGTGGAAGAGTATCGACTCAAACTGATTGAATCAGCCGCTGAAGGGGATGATGAGTTAATAGAAAAATATTTTGAGGAAGGAACGTTATCTCCTGAAGATATTCGTCTTGGTCTTAAAGAGGGACTGCAGAATTACAAGATAGTCCCGGTACTCTGCGGCAGCAGTCTTAAAAATAATGGTGTTACATCTCTTTTAAACTTTATCTCTAATATAGCTCCATCACCTGCTTGTTATACAGAAATAGCTGTTGACTCCGATTCTAAAGATGTTGACGTAACAATTTCAAAAGATGAAAAATTCAGTTCATTTGTTTTTAAAACAAGTATAGATCAGTTTTCCGGTAAACTTTCATTTATTAAGGTAGTTTCAGGAATATTAACTCCGGATACTGAAATATATAATATCAGGGAAGAAAAAAAAGAAAAGAGCTCTAAAATTTATAGGGCTATTGGTAAAAAATTAGTTGAAGTCAAGGAACTTCCTGCCGGAGATATTGGTATACTGGTTAAGCTTGAAACAGTTAAAACTAACGATACGATATGTTCTTCTGATAACTTTATTCACTTCAAACAGCTTGCACTTCCACATCCGATTTATGCTATAGCTGTTTCGGCTTCCAGTAAAAAAGAGGAAGATAAACTAAATGATTTTCTAAATAGAGTATCCGAAGAAGATCTGACCTTTCAAATGGAATTTAATAAGGAAACTAAAGAAAATGTAATTTCCGGTATGGGAGAATTACATTTAACAATTATTCTTAATAAAATTATTGAGAAACAGAAAATTGAGGTAGAAAAAAGAATTCCTAAAATTGCTTATAGAGAGGCAATTACAAAATCCTCTGATGCCGAGTATGCTCATAAAAAACAATCCGGCGGTCATGGCCAGTATGGTAAAGTTTTAATGACAATAAAACCTATGGCCCGGGGGTCTCATTTTGAATTTATTAATGCAATTAAAGGCGGATCTATATCCAAAGGCTACATGCCCGGTATTGAAAAGGGTATTCTTGAAGCCATGTCAGAAGGATTTTTGGCAGGATATCCAATTGATGATATACAGACTACAATCGTAGACGGCAAGGAACATCCCGTTGACTCATCGGAAATGGCGTTTAAACTGGCTGGAAAGGGTGCAATGAAGGTTGCCCTGGAAAAAGCAGGAGTAAAACTACTTGAACCTATAATGAGACTGAAGGTATTTGTTACCGCAAACTATATTGGAGATATTCTTTCAGATATGAGCTCCAAACGGGCAAGAGTACTGGGCCAGGAAGATCTTGGAGGAGGAATAATTGAGGTTGATGCTGAAGTACCACAGTCCGAACTTTTAAGATATTCAATTGATATTAAGTCCATAACATCCGGTACCGGATCATTTGAAATGGAGTTTGATCATTATTCTACTATTTCAGGTAAAATAGCTGAAACGGTAATAAAAGCAGCTCAGACTTCTGAAGAATAGAAACATTCTAATATTTTAATTATACTGTCCATCCTATTAGAATAGGATGGACATTTTTTTATCTTTCCGAAAGAGGAATAAAATCTTTTCCTGGAATTTTTATATGCTTATATGCGGGACGCATAATCCTTCCGCCATTAAGTGATTCCTCAATTCTATGAGCACTCCATCCGGCAATTCTGGCTATTGCAAAAATAGGTGTAAATAAATCTTCCGGGATCCCAAGAAGTCTGTAAACAAATCCTGAATAGAAATCCACGTTTGCAGATATAACCTTTGTATTCCCTTTAACTTCAGCAAATACTGCAGGTGTAAGTTCCTCCACCAGGTTTAGAAGATTAAATTCATCTTCAGCTCCCTTCAGTTTTGCGAGTTTGCGGGCTTTGGATTTTAGCAGAACAGCTCTTGGATCTGAATAGGTATAAACAGCATGTCCCATCCCATAGATTAAACCTGTTTTATCAAAAGCTTTCTTCCTGATAATTTTTGAAATATACGCTGATACTTCCTCATTATCTTTCCAGTTTTTAACATTCCTCTTAATATCATCCAGCATTCTCACAACCTTAATATTTGCACCGCCATGTTTTGCACCTTTAAGAGAACCAATTGCAGCAGCAACAGCCGAATAAGTGTCAGTTGATGCAGAAGAGATAAGATGAATTGAGAAAGTTGAATTATTACCTCCACCATGCTCAGCATGAAGTACCATGCATAAATCAAGGAGTTCAGCTTCTACT
>DAOWMA010000291.1 GCA_030643345.1 Spirochaetaceae bacterium | reverse complement strand
TATAATCCTTTTTGCATTTACAATAATTTCTGCATGTGCCGGTGCACCGGAGTATCTGTCTGATGATACTTCAACAGAATTAGCACCAGTTACTGAGGTGGTTGATTCTGAGAGTGAAGAAACTTCAAAACTGGAAGTTTCAAAGTCAAAGAAAGACGACAGTATGGAGGGGCTTCCGGCACTTGCAGATAAAGGTTCCCGAAGTGCAGAACTCTCTTCTTCAGAAGCCGAAGAGCTTACCTTTTACGAAGAAGATTCATCTTCCAGTGAGATTGCTCCAGCGCCGGCAACAGGAAGAACAACTGCTGCTGCTCCTCCATCAGAATCCGGATTAAAGGCCGGTTATTCAGATGATAACAGACAGTTTAATTACTTTGTGAACTTCCTGAAGGAATATAGTACTGTTCCCCATTTAAACCTCGATATTAGTGAACGCATTATTTTTTATGTAAAAGATGTAAATAATCTCAGTATTCCAAACATACAAATAACAATAAAATCCAGGGGGAAAATAATTAACAAAGGGACAACTCTTGCAGATGGAAGCTTTAGATTTTTCCCATCCCTCTATGATAAGAAATTTAATGATTTTGAGGTTTTGGCATATGATCCCTTAAGTGGCAGGAAGACAGGTAATCAGTTTACAAGAGATGGAAGAAGAGAGATTGATCTTGTTCTTAATACAAAGAGGGTGCTGGAAGATCGGATACCTTTGGATATACTTTTTATCCTGGACACAACAGGAAGTATGGGAGAAGAAATTCAGCGCCTTAAGGCGACTATACAGCTAATTCATCTTAATCTCTGCAGCCTTTCTACAAAACCTCTACTGCGTTTTGGACTTGTATTGTATAAGGATGATGGCGATGAGGAATACAGAACTGAGGTTGTTCATCTGACTAATAACCTGGATGAGTTTCAGGAGAAACTAAATATGGTGGAAGCATACGGAGGAGGTGATACACCGGAAGATCTTCAGGCGGCTCTGGAGGATTCCATGAAACAGATTAAGTGGAATATCGATGGAATACGTCTGGCCTTTATAATTACTGATGCTCCTCCCCACCTGGACTATAGTCAGGAATATGACTATACACAGGCTTCTGTAGAAGCAAAAGAGCGGGGTATAAAGATCCATTCAGTAGGAACCGGAGGTTTGCCTTTGGATGGGGAATATATTCTCCGTCAGATTTCCCAGTTTACATCCGGCAGGTACATCTTTCTTACCTATGGGGAAGCCGGGGAGAGTGAAGGGGGAACAGCCGGAAGTGTAAGCCATCATACTGGTGCCAATTTTCAGACAGATAAGCTCGAGGCAATAATTATACGGTTTGCAAAAGAAGAGCTAAGTTATCTGTCAGATAAACCTCTGGAGGCAGACGATCCATTTTTCGAAGCAAATAAAATTTATACTGAAAAGAAAGAAGAAACACTGGATACCCTGTTTGGTATGGCCATGGAGCAGCTTAGAGATTACTCCTCCTATGCAGTAGATCTAAAAACCAAAGCAGCTGTAGTCCCTTTTAGCTTTAAACAGAAAGAGCTTAGCCTTGATGCTGAGTATTTTACGGAAAGACTTATTCTATCTTCTGAAGCTTCAGATATCTTTACCCTTGTGGAACGGAAAGATATTCAGAAAATTCTGGAAGAGCAGAACCTGCAGTTGTCAGGAATAACCGAGGGAGAGGATGCAGTTACAATAGGTCAGATTTTGAATGCAGATGTTTTAATAACAGGAAATCTGTTTGGAAGCAACGATTCCTTTGAATTATTTCTACGTTTGGTTCGTGTTGAGACCGGGGAGATACTGAGTGTTACCAGGGCAGTTATTGACAGGAAGTTGGGAATTCGGTAGTAAGAAATTATAGGAGGGGGAGTGCCCCTGGCTGATCGGGCGGGGTTTACACTACCCCTTATGTTTTGCAAGTACATGTTTTTTAAACTCTAAGCAGTGTTTCAGCTTTTACATTTTAACACAGAGTGAAGCTCTGTGTTCCGGCATAGGCGGAACTCTCTCAGCCCTGAAAGGGTGGTATAATGATCTGCAGATACATGGATCATCAAAGATTATCCTTCCTGAAGTTGAATAACAGAGAACTGATAGCAGTCCTGGAAATAGATCGTCCTTTTATGTCTGAGAATTGTGTCTATGAGAGGAGAACGAAGGGCTTCACCCCTCGTTAAGAAATGCATCGCCCCTTCGGGGCTGAAGAATTATTGAGAATTTGTTTTTCGGATTTTAATTATTATTCCTCAATTACTCTTATTCCTCCGTCCCCAAATTTAAAACTCAATTTTTAATCATATTAATATATAATGTATAATGGGTACATTTGACTTATTACAACTATTATACTATAATTAGGTAAATATTGGTATTTAAGAGGTGCTAAATGGTTAAGAATACAAGTATAGCTCTTGGGGAACATTTTAATGGGTTTATTTCAAGCCAGATAAAAATCGGTCGCTTTGGATCTGCGAGTGAAGTTGTTAGAGCAGGACTCAGATTACTTGAGAATAACGAAATTAAACTTGAAACATTACGAACTATGCTGACAGAGGGAGAAAAAAGCGGTTTGACTGATTATAAATATGAAACATTTATTACTGAACTGGATGAATCGTAGAAATAATGGAATTATTTAAACTAACCCATAAAGCAAAAAATGATCTGTATTTGATTGCAAAATACACAGAAGAACACTGGGGAAAAGAACACCGTAATATATATACAAAACAATTTGATGATATGTTTCATCTATTAGCCGACAATCCTTTAGCAGGTAAAGCTTGTGACTATATTAAAATTGGTTATAGAAAATTTCCACAGGGAAGCCATATTATTTTTTATAGGAAGGGTTTAATAAGTAAAATAGAAATAATCCGTATCCTTCACAAAAGCATGGATGTTTTATTTAATTTTTCCAAATAATTATCCATATACTAACACATCAGTTATTCCAAACAACAATCACAATAAAATAAACAACCATTTATTCAGCCTGTCAGGAATTGTAGTGGCGCCGAAAGTGGTCCGGCTTGCCAGGCGGAACCCACGAAAAGCCCGGCCTGCCGTAGGGGTGAATTTTATATTTGTCCCTACGGAAGGAGACAGCCAAAGATTCTTAAATTTACACCTCCGTCCCCATTTTCCCCGAAACAATATTTTCCACTAAATATATAGTAAAAAGACCAAATGGCTGGTATATTATTTGTATGAGTACAATTAACCAAATATTGCAAGAGGCAAAGAACTTATCTAATGATCAAAGACTTACTCTGACTCACCAGTTGTTGATGCTTGGGGAACCTCAATTCTCAGAAGATATTGAAAATAGTTAGGATTTCGAAATAAGAGATAGAATAGAACGATATGACCGTGGTGAGCTCCAGACACGTTCAGCTAAAGATGTTTTTTCTGATATTGATCGCAAACTTCAAATATGAATCCTGAATTAATTTCTGAAGCTGAAAAAGAATTTGTGGAAGCTGTAATCTGGTATGAATCCAGAGAACCTGGCTTAGGAAAGCGTTTTAGAGACGAAATTGCCTATGTGCTTAATCATATTGTTGAAAATCCTCTGCTCTGGAGAGAAAGACCAGGGGGATACAGGCGGGTTAACTGCCCGGTCTTTCCTTATTATA
>DAOWMA010000305.1 GCA_030643345.1 Spirochaetaceae bacterium | reverse complement strand
TTCTGAAAATGTCCCTGAAAATGTCCCTGAAAATGTCCCTGAAAATGTCCCTGAAAGTAGAGTAGATAAGATTCTTGAATTAGTTGAAAATAATAAAAGAATTACAATACCTATTTTAGCTGATAAACTTAGCGTAAATGAAAAAACTATAAAGAGAGATATTGAAAAACTTATGACTCAAAACAGGCTTAAACGAGTAGGCGCTGCAAGATCAGGTTATTGGGATATCATTAATAATGATCATTAAGGAAGTAGAATAGATGTCTATACACCCACTGGTTTCAGTAATTATCCCCGTATACAACCGTTTTGAACTGGCAAAAGAGGCTGTATCTTCGGTCCTTGGACAGACTTTTAGGGATATTGAAGTTATCATTGTAGATGATGGATCAATCGACATGACTTCATTGCTTCCCACTTATTACAATGATGATTTACGTGTTAAATATATTAAAATTAAACATAGTGGAATGCCTGGTTTTGTGAGGAACAGAGGTGTCGACATAGCACAGGGAAAGTATATTGCATTTCTGGACTCAGATGATCTGTGGGTATCCCGTAAAATTGAAAAACAGATAAAGTATTTAGAAAAAAATCCTTCCTGTAGAATTGTACATACCAGGGAAACGTGGATCAGAAATGGAAAGACTGTAAGTCAGTCAGGTTTTAAACATAAAAGATCCGGTAATATCTTTTCGGATGCCCTTGAAAAATGTATTATTGGGCCTTCTACAGTTCTTATGGAAAAGTCTCTATATTCTGAACTTGGCGGGTTTGATGAGGACCTGGAAATTGCAGAAGATTACGAATTATGGCTGAGGCTATGCAATAGTAACTCTGTCGGATATATTGATGAGCCTATGATTACAAAACGTGCCGGTCATGGAGACCAGCTATCAGAGAAGTATGGGCAAATAGAGATTTTCAGGATAAGAGGTCTGCAGAATCTGGTTGAACAGAAATATTTTTCTCTTGCGAATCAGAAACCGGCAGAGCAGGAACTTGCCCGAAAATGTAGAATATATGCAGCAGGCTGTAGAAAAAGAAGAAAAATAGAAGAAGCAGAGATTCATGAATCTATTGCAGCAAGGTATAGAAAATAACAGGATAGCAGGAGAATTAAATGGCGGATGATAAGAAAGTAATATATTCCATGGTTGGGGTAAGTAAAAAACATAATCATAAGGTAATTCTAAAAGATATCTATCTTTCATATTTTTATGGTGCAAAAATAGGTGTTCTTGGATTAAATGGATCCGGTAAATCTACGCTTTTAAAAATTCTTGCCGGAGTAGATAAAGATTTTAATGGTGAAACAGTTATTTCTGAAGGTTTTTCAATTGGATACCTGGAACAGGAACCAAAATTTGATCCTGAAAAAACTGTTCGTCAGATTGTGGAAGAGGGTGTAGGGGAAGTTATTTCTCTTCTTGCTGAGTATGAAGAGATAAATATGAAATTCGGTGAGCCTATGGATGAAGATGAAATGAACACTCTTCTCGAACGTCAGGGAACTGTTCAGGATAGGATAGACACATTGGATGGATGGGAGATTGATAACCTCCTTGAACTGGCCATGGATGCTTTGCGATGTCCCCCGGAAGATATGCAGATAAAACACCTTTCAGGTGGAGAGCATCGTAGGGTGGCATTGTGCCGGCTGCTTCTTCAGAAGCCGGATATCCTCCTTTTGGATGAACCCACAAATCATCTGGATGCGGGATCGGTCTATTGGCTTGAACAGCACCTTCGGCAGTACGAGGGAACTGTTATTGCAGTAACCCATGACAGATATTTTCTGGATAATGTTGCAGGCTGGATTCTGGAACTTGACCGGGGAGAAGGAATTCCCTGGAAGGGTAATTATTCTTCATGGCTGGAACAGAAAAAAAACCGTCTGGCTAATGAAGAAAAACAGGAAAGTGTAAGACAAAAGACTCTTCAACAGGAGCTTGAGTGGATTCATATGTCTACAAAAGGTCGTCATGCAAGGGGAAAATCAAGAATAAATTCCTATGAAGCATTGTTAAGTAAGGATACAGCTGAGAGAGCTAAGGATCTTCAGATATATATCCCCTCGGGTCCAAGACTGGGTAATGTTGTAGTTAGAGCAGAAGGAGTCTCCAAAGCCTTTGGAGAGAATATCCTCTATGAAGATCTTAACTTTGATCTGCCCCCTGGAGCTATTGTTGGCATTGTCGGAGCAAATGGAGCTGGGAAAACAACCCTGTTTAAGATGATAACAGGTAAGGAAAATCCTGATTCGGGCAATTTCACTGTAGGAGAGACTGTAAAACTTACATATGTGGACCAGATCAGGGAATTCCTTGATCCTGATAAATCTGTATGGGAAATGATCTCAGGTGGTCAGGATCTTATAACTTTTGGTAAACGGGAGATGAACAGCAGGGCCTATGTTTCACAGTTTAATTTTGGTGGTGGAGATCAGCAGAAAAAAGTTGGTGTTCTATCTGGCGGAGAAAGAAACAGGGTTAATTTGGCAATGATGCTTAAGGAAGAGGCCAATGTTCTTCTATTGGATGAGCCTACCAATGATCTTGATGTTAATACTATTCGGGCTTTGGAGGAGGGGCTTGAGTACTTTGGAGGTTGTGCTGTTGTAATTAGTCATGACCGATGGTTCCTGGACAGGATAGCTACGCATATACTTGCTTTTGAAGGTGACAGCAAATCATATTGGTTTGAAGGTAATTGGAGCGAGTATGAGGAAGACAGAAAGCGTAGATTAGGTGATTCGGCAAATCAACCCCACAGAATAAAGTACAGGAAACTAACCAGAGGTTGAGATCATGTGCCGAAATAGAGATCGCCAAAATCACCAAGCCCTGGAATAATATATGCTTTTTCGTTTAGTTCCGGGTCAATAAATCCTGTAATTATTTTTGCCTTTGGAACAAATTTCATAAAAGTTTCAATTCCTTTTGGGCATGAAATTAAGTTGATAAAGATAATCTTCCCCTCTTCCACACCATGTCCTTTAAGAACTTCTATAGCTTTACACACAGAACCGCCTGTAGCAAGCATTGGGTCCAGAAGCAGAACATGCCTGTTTGCAATATCTTCGGGTAATTTCTGATAGAAAAGTGTTGGCTGAGCGGTTTCTTCATCCCTCTGGATAAGTATTTTGCCTATTCGTATGGCTCTGCATACTTCTCTTACCGCTTTTTCCATGGATTCTCCGGCCCTTACAATCGGGACGGCACAGAGTTTACCCACAAATTCAGTACCTGTAAATTGAGTTCCGGTAGGCGTAGTAACTGTTTTTTCCTGTGTAGGCAGGTGATTTAGTGCTTCCTCGATTAGTAATCTTATAATACGTTCGGAGTAGAACAAAAATTCATTTCTTTTTGTATCCCTGTTTCTGATAATGGTAAATAAAGCTTCAAGCTGTGGGGTGTAGGGAAGGATTGTCAGATTTTCCAAAACTTAACCTCTCTTATGAAATAGATTTGATAACCGTTTCAATTTATATCCGGAGGCTATCAATCCATACTAGGCTGTCAGGAAAAAAATATCAATACCAAATA
>DAOWMA010000288.1 GCA_030643345.1 Spirochaetaceae bacterium | reverse complement strand
TATCCTCATCCAGTTCTTTCGGGTCTGAGGATTGTCTATCTCCGCTTAGCGCACCGATTGTTTGGTTTTCGATTTTAATGGGTACGCAGATAAACGCTAACTTACCCCTGGTATGTTTCTCTTTTGTTCTGGTCCTGTCTAAAAAGTCGGGACTATCAGTGATGCTTGGAACCAGCACAGGTTTACCTGTCTCAATTACCTTGCCTATTATACCTTCGCCCAGCTGGTATTCACCTCTTTCTTTTTCCCTTGTTGTTAATCCGTGGGCAGCTTCAATCTGTATTTTCTCTGATTGTCTGTTGAATAAAGTTACTGTACTGCGAAGTAGGCCAAGTTTTTCCGAGAGAGCTTCCAGTACCGGTTGTATTATCTGATTCAGATCCAGGCTTCTGTCCAATAACTGACTGATATCGAATAAAAGGCTGAGTTCCTGTATTTTCCGTCGGTAATGAATTCGGCTTTGCGGTTCTATCATATTGTTTATACCCTACATTAATGTAGGATAGAATACAAGTGTTGGGGCACGGTCTCCGTGCCCTCTATAAATTCAAGGGCAGGGGGACCCTGCCCGTACGGGCATAAGCCTAATCGGCAGAGGCAATAAATTTTTCTATATCCTTTGCCGTAAGCTCTAATGAGCTTTTCCAGAAATCAGGAGATTGGATATTGATACCCATCATTGATGTTACATCTGTAATTTTATTTTTGCCTGTTTCTTTTAAAAGATTGTCATATTTCTCAATAAATGATTTTCCTGTTTTCATGTATTCTGCATAGAGTCCTTTTGCAAATAGAAGACCAAAGGCATAAGGGAAGTTGTAGAAGTTATAATCTGCATAGTAGTAGTGAGGTTTGCATGCCCACATGTAAGGGTGTAATTGTTTCTGATCCAATCCATTTCCATACGATTTTTTCTGTGAATCAAGCATAATTGTTTTTAACTCTTCTACAGATAGAGATGCAGTTTTTCTTTTTTCAAAAAGTTCTGATTCAAAAAGATATCTGCTGTAAATGTCAACAATAACCTGGGCATCACTCTGGATACTGTTTTCCAGGATGGTAAAAGATTCTTCATCTGATGCATTCTTCAGGGCCGCATTTATAATAAGTGTTTCGCAGAATATAGAGGCTGTTTCTGCCAGGGGCATGGGGTAGTCTGAGTTCAGAAAGCTCTCATCCTTCAGACAGTGACCGTGATAACCATGACCTAATTCATGAGCAAGGGTAGTAACTCCGGAAAAACTGCCGTCAAAATTAGACATTATCCGGCTTTCCCCGATTATATGGAGGTTCTCGCAGAAAGCACCTCCCTGTTTCCCTTCTCTTTCTTCTGCATCTATCCATCCATTTCCAAAGGCATTGTCTGCAAAATCAGCAAGGTTATCGCTGAAATCTCTAAACTTGTCTACTATAAATTCTCTTGCCTGGTCGTAGTCAAACTTCATATTACTATTTCCCATTGGTGCAAAAAGATCATAAAACGGCAAGCCATTGTCATGTCCCAGTAATTCAGCTTTTTTAATGAAGTATTTTCTAAATACAGGAAGATATTCCTCAATTGCAGTAATCATTACGTCCAATGTTTTTTTGTCCATTCGTGAATTCTGCAGAGTCATATCAAGGGGTGAATCATAGCCCCTTATTTTTGCCATGGTTATAACTTCTCCCTTAATTCCATTGAGTGATGCGGCTGCGGCTTCATTAAATTTTTCATATACGTCCAGTTCAGCATTAAATGCCTTTTCCCGAATTGTCCCATCTACGACCTTTGCCATGTTCCTTACAACCGGGAGGGGCAGTTTCTTTGTTTCTCCGTCGATTTCAATATCCACTTTCACAGTGGATGTAAGAACGTTCCAAAGTTGTGACCAGCCATTAGATCCTGTGGTTTTTAGTTTTGCAGCAAGAATCTCTTCTTTATCAGATAAAAGATACTTACTGTTATTTATAGTTTCCTGCAGATAAAAACTGTGTTCCTTAAGCAGCCCTGAGTTTGATGTTACTGCGTCAAGGTCCTTTATTTGTGCAATCCATCTTGTAAAAAGCACCCCCCCCTTTGTAATTTCCGGAAGTTTTTGCTTAAATATCTCTGTATATTTTTTTGCTGTACTATTAGATGCGTCAACGCTGAAAGTAAGTTCTGCATAAGATGACAATCCAAATAGCAGCTTTCTGATATTTATATATAAGTCCAAATACTTTTTTATTAAATCTCCGGTTTTATCCGGATTATCTTTTTCGTCCGGAGATCCTTTGAGTTCTGTTTTCGTCCAACTGTTAAGTTTTTCAATATTAGTGTCTAGAATTTTTATATCATTTGTAAAACTCTCCGATTCGAATGATGTGTAGAGAGCGTCCAGATTCCATTTCATATTCATGCTGATCCTCTTGTTTATAAATTATTAGTGCTTTTAAAAAAGTTCTGATGAAGATATATAACAGGTATTGGGAAAAATCAACCAGTCTGTTAATATTATTAATACAAATATAAGTTTGACAAAAAAGTGTAAAGATACTACAATGTGTTACATTGTAGTATCAGTTTAGGGAGGATAAAAGATGGCAGTTACAAGTGTTAGACTCCAGTCGGATTTAGAATCTCAACTTGACAATCTTGCTCAAAATTTTCATCGTAGTAAAAATTGGTTAATTAATCAGGCAATTCGCGAATATATTGATAAAAATCAGCAGGAAACAAAACGTTGGGAAGAAACTTTGACAGCCCTGGAATCTGTAAAAAAAGGTCAAGGTTTTAAGGAAGAAAATGTAAATCTCTGGCTTAAAAGCTGGGGAACAGATACTGAAATGCAATCGCCTGAATTATGAAAATCATTTATACTCCGGAATCAGTTGATGATCTTAAGCGTTTAAGAGAGTTTATTGCAAGAAACAGCCCTAATGCTGCAAATAGAATTGCCAATTATCTGGTTGTTGGAATTGGAAAACTTAAAACGTTTCCAAATCCTGGTATTGAAGTAAAAAAAGCTAAATCGGATATGATTCGGGATTTGATTTTAGGGGATTATATTATTAGATATTTAGTTTTGAAAGAAATAATTTATATTTTAAGAATTTGGCACCATAAAGAAGATTGGAGTAAAATGTGGAAGAACTATTAAGATCAACTTTAGAGGGGTTTCCCCTTATTGCACTTGCAGCCATAGCTGCATTCACTTTATACACTCTTAGTAAAGGAGCTGATATTCTTGTAGATGAAGCTGTTGCTTTATCTGTAAAATGGGGTGTCCCTAAAATGATAATAGGAGCAACGATAGTAAGTCTTGGAACTACACTTCCCGAAGCTGCAGTCTCTGTTGGAGCAGCCTTACAGGGGAATCCAGATCTTGCATTAGGTAATGCTGTAGGCTCAATAATATGTGATACTGCTCTCATTATAGGCCTGGCTTCCTTTATAGCTCCTCTTCACCTTGATAAATCATTGACAAATAAACAGGGTTGGCTTCAGTTTGGAGCCGGGCTGTTATTAATTGCTGTTTCTATTCCCTGGCTGTCTATGGATGCGGGCTTTTCTCAGGATGGAAATATCAGTCAGTTAATTGGTTTTGGATTTGTTCTTCTTCTTATAATTTATATGATTACTTCTGTGAAAAGTGTAAAAAAGGTTGGTGGCTTTGAAGATACAGTTGATGATATTGCTGAAGATGAAAAATCTTC
>DAOWMA010000294.1 GCA_030643345.1 Spirochaetaceae bacterium | reverse complement strand
GGTAAAATTAGCAGTGATGCCAAAATAACAGACATTACTAACAATGCTGGAACTTTCTTCATATTCTTTCTCCTTGTATATTGTTAATGAGAATCCATTGTACAACATATATAGAATCTGTCAAATGATTTTTTCAGTATATTTTTAAAAAATATTTGGAAATATCACAATTAATGAGTTTTTTAATGAGGTTTTGCTAAATATACAGTAAGCAGTTAACAGGGAACTGAAAAACCAGTTTTTAAAAAAGCTGATTAATGTTTGATTGAATTCTTTTGAATTTCGGTTCAGTTTCCAGCATCCCTCTGAGAAATTCGGGTATTTCAACAGCTCTTCCAATTTCCGGCTCAACAATAGTTTCAAACTTGGCAGGGTGGGCAGTGGAAACAACTACACTCCGTCCATCTGAATAATTATTCTGCCGGACCCATTCTCCCGCTGCTGTATGAGGACACATTACATAACTGTATTTTGAATAGGTATTTCGAATAATTTCCCGAATATGATCATCTGATACACTAAAAGCTTCCATATTCTTAAGGATTTGTTTGTGATCAGGAAAAAGATACCGTAAACGTTCCATATTGCTGGGGTCCCCTACATCCATTGCATTGGCAATAGTTGCAATACTGGCTCTGGGAGTATACTCTCCTGTTTCAATAAACTCAGGAATTGTGGTATTTGCATTAACAGCCAGAACAATCTTTTCTATAGGGGCCCCAAGCTCCATTGCCCAGTAGGCGCCTACAGAGTTGCCGACATTACCGCTTGGAACAATAACAACAGGTTTATTACCTGTTCTCTTAAAAAACAATAAACTTGAATAGTAAAAATATACAATCTGCGGCAAAAGACGCCCTAAATTGATACTGTTTGCAGAGGAAAGGTCCCAATCCCTGGCCAGCTCTTTGTCCTGAAATGCAGTTTTTACCATCTTCTGACAATCATCGAAATTACCTGTCACACAATAGGAAGTTATATTATCATCCCAGCAGGTAAGCTGCTTTTCCTGTCGTTTTGATACCCTTCCTTCAGGATACAGGACCTTAACTTTTATACCTTTCTTTTGATAAAAAGCAGATGCAACTGCACTTCCGGTATCTCCGGAAGTTGCAACCAGAATAGTAAGGTCCCTCTCCTTCCCCTGCTGCAGCTTTTCCATTACATTTGCCAGAAATCTGGCACCAAAATCCTTAAATGCAGCAGTTGGACCATGAAACAGTTCAAGTACTGCCTGATTTTCATTTAACCAGTGAAGAGGAACATCAAAAGAAAATGCCTTCCGACATATTTCCGGAATATCATCGTAAAGGGAATCTCCCTGAAAAAAAGGTTGAATAATGGAGGTGGCAAAATCAGCATAAATATTAAGAGATTCAGAAATTTCAATTTTTGGAAAACTTTTCGGAACATAAAGCCCCCCATCAGGAGCAAGCCCGGTCCTAATAGCTACCGATGCACTTACAGCCGGGCTGTTACCCCTTGTACTAATAAATTTCATATAAAAACCTTCCTAACCTTCTTCTAAAGTTTTGCTCCCAGATATGAGGCTAATCTCAGCAAATCGGCAAAAACCCCGCCTGCAGTTACATGCGGTCCGGCCCCAGGCCCCCGGACAACCAGAGGCTGCTCATTATATCTTTCTGTAGTAAATGCAACAATATTATCAGTACCGGAAATCCCGGCAAAAGGGTGGTCTTTAGGATAACTCTTTAAAAGTACCTCACATTTGCCATCTTCTTCAATTATACCGGTATACTTAATAACCTCATCCCTTGATATAGCCTCTTTGTAGAGCTCATCCAGCTCATCGTCCATCACCTCAAGTTTGCTCATAAACTCATCTAAACTTACATCGACAAGTTCACTGGGGACAAGACTGTGCACCGGGATATCTTCAATCTCAACACTGTTCCCTGCCTCTCTGGCAAGAATTACTGTTTTTCTAACTATATCCATCCCTGAAAGATCATCCCGGGGGTCCGGTTCAGTAAAGCCCAGCTCTCTTGCCTCTCTTACAAGGGTGCTGAATGGTGTTGTACCGTCAAAACGCCAAAACAGATAAGCAAGAGTTCCTGAAAACACACCCTCAATTTTTTTTATCTTATCACCGGTTAATATAAGGTCCCGAAGGGTCCCAATTACAGGGAGTCCTGCACCTACAGTAGTTTCGTATAAAAAATGGACACCTCTTTTCCTTGTTTCTTCCATAAGCTCACGAAACTGCGGCATAGGTGTTGTCCCTGCTTTTTTATTGGGTGTGATAATATGTATGCCCTTTTTCACCCAATCAAGATAATTAGCAGGTATCCCCTCTGAAGTAGTGCAATCAATAATTACACGATGGGGGATATATTCAGAATTGATATGTGATGCAAAGTCATCAATATCAGTACTTAGAGTTGAGTTATCAAGCAGATTACGCCAGTTCGACATATCAAGATTGTTTTCATCCAGAATCATCTTCCTTGAGCGGGAAATTCCCCGGAGGCGTAGGTCTACACCAAAATTTTCTTTCAGCCGCTCTGACTCACTTGCAATTTGATCCAGCAGGGTACTTCCAATCAGTCCGGGACCTATTACACCAATACTTAAGGTTTGATTGGATAGATAAAACCCGGAATGAACAGCCCTAAGGGCCCTTGTTGCATCTTCCGATTTAATCATGGCACTTATGTTTCGTTCTGAGGATCCCTGAGCAATTGCACGGACATTAACTCCTGCTTTTCCAAGAGCGCCGAAAAATTTAGCAGATATACCAGGAGTTCCGGACATTAGATCTCCAACAGCACCAAGTATTGCACAGTCATCTTCTGTTTCTATGGAATTTATTTTAAAACTTACCAATTCAGGTTCAAATATTTCTCTGGCAATTTTTTTTGCTTCTTCTGCCTGGTCTGAAGAGACACCACAGCAAATAGAGTGTTCACTGGAAGCCTGAGAGATAGTAATTACAGAAATATTCTTCTTATAAAGAGCAGAAAAAAGTCTGGAAGATATCCCCGGGACACCAACCATTCCTGATCCTTCAATATTAAGAAGAGAAATATTATCAACTATAGAAAAGCCCTTAATCAGATTATTTCCATTTTTATCACTCGAATCTGAAATAATAGTACCTTTAGAATCCGGATTATTAATATTACGAATACATATAGGGATTTTCTTATGCATTGCATAGGTAAATGCTCCGGGATGAAGAATCTCCGCACCAATATAAGCAAGTTCAGTCGCCTCAGCATAGCTAAGCCTGGGTATTGTAACCGCAGCTGGTACTTTTTTTGGATCTGCACTCTTGACACCATCCGAATTTGTCCAAAAAACAAGTTCCCCGGCATCGAGAATATTAGCATAGACAGAAGCAGTAACCTCCATACCATGCCGCCCCAAAGAAATAGATTTCCCATCAGAAGACAAGCCTCTTCCCCCGGTTACGACAAAGATATCTACTTCGCCCCGCTCCCTTATTAGTGCATTAATCTTGACTGCTGAGGAATCCAGAAGTACCGTTAAACCATTAATCCCGATTTTGATATCAATTAACTCTTTGGAATTAACCCATTCTGCAGCAAAGCCATCCGATTTTAATTTTTCACTGAGTATCCGTGTTACCCAGATATTTCCCATACCCCTT
>DAOWMA010000341.1 GCA_030643345.1 Spirochaetaceae bacterium | reverse complement strand
CCGACTTTCCAGTCGTTGTACAATATTTGTAACTGTCGCATTGCTTGGGATGCATTACAGGCAAGCTGCCCGATAGATACGATATACTTAAATATCTTTAGTCATGTAACTATAATATACTTAGGGTACAAAAGAAAAAAAGAAGGATAATTTGCCTCTATAATCTTCCTCCCGATGATTATATACTGTATTCAGTGATATGTTAAGTTAGCAGAGTCTGTGTTTTTTGTTTCGCCAGGAATATGATATTAACTACTTGAAAATACTTTGTGTTATAAGTATAATATATATATAACATATCAATACATTGAATTATTGGAGGGTTGATGAGTGTTTTGTTATACATAGGAAATAATTGGGAACGAATTTTAGTAGAATTGGGACGTCATCTCTACATTGTTGTTCTTTCCCTGCCAATATCTATTATACTGGGAGTAACTCTTGGGATCCTTATATCACGGAACAGACATGTTGCCCGGGGTTTGGCCGCAGATCCTAAAGTAATCCTTATGGATGAACCCTTTGGGGTCATAGATCCTATTAATCGTGATGTATTACAGGATAATTTTTTGGAAATACAACGGAATATACAAAAGACATTGTAAATACCTTTCAGGTTACATATTGGCAGGTATTTTGTATTTAAACAAAATTCAAAGAAGTAAAAGAGGAGACTTTTATTATGATTAACAATTCTAAAAATAATATAACAGAGGGAATTAGCCCCGGGTCCGATGAAGAGCGGATAATGATGATTTCAACACACGGCTATGTAGCTTCCGAACCACCGTTGGGAGCGCCCGACACAGGGGGCCAGGTAGTTTATGTACTTGAGCTGTCGAAAAAACTGGCGCAGTTTGGCAGTAAAGTTGATATCTTTACCAGAAGGTTTGAAGACCAGGCTGAGATTGATGAGGTGGCTGAAAATGTTCGCATAATACGTATAAAATGCGGTAGCAAAGATTTTATTCCAAAGGAGTACCTCTATGAAAAAATTCCTGAATGGGTTAAAAATACCCTTGGTTTTATAAAACATCACAATCTTTCCTATTCTTTTGTTAACAGTCATTACTGGGATGCTGGACTTGCAGGGCATACGATCAGTGAAAAACTGGAGATACCCCATGTACACACACCGCATTCACTGGGAACATGGAAGAAGGAACAGATGGAAGGCGACTTTCCTGAAGATGCTGATGCATTTGAGAAAAAATACAATTTTTCAGACCGAATTAAGAATGAAACAATGATTTACCGCTCCTGTGATCTTCTTATTGCAACTACTCCTGTTCAGGTTGATAAAATTGAGAGTGATTATGATATTTCACAGAAAAAAATAAGTATGGTACCCCCGGGTTATGATGATAACCGTTTTTTCCCTGTTGGAGAACCAAGCAGGCAGGCAATACGTGCCCAGATCGGCTTTACAGGGAAAACTGTTTTTGCAGTTTCAAGACTTGCCGTTAATAAAGGATTTGACCTGCTGCTGAATGGTTTTACTTTAGTAAAAGAACGGATACCCGAGGCTACTCTTGTACTGGCAATCGGGTTTGAAGACAGGGATGAGGTGGAAGAGGGGATTTATCAGGAACTCCTTAACATAATAAAAGAAAAGCGTATTGAAAAAAATGTCAAATTTGTCGGATTTATCCCGGATGAAGAATTACCCGATTACTACCGGGCAGCTGATCTTTTTGTCCTTTCAAGTCGCTATGAGCCTTTCGGCATGACTGCTGTTGAAGCTATGGCAAGTGGAACTCCCTGTGTTGTAACCATTCATGGAGGTTTATCCAGGGTACTGGATCATGGTATTCATGCCATGCTTGCAGACACCTTTGACTGTGAGGAACTGGGTATCAGTATGTACCAGGCTCTTAAATATAAGACACTATACCGAAGACTGTCAGAAAAAGGGGCCCAGCGTGCCCGGGCCAGGTTTACGTGGACTGGCGTTACTCAGAAATTGCTGAATGAAGTTGAGGACCTTACCGATGTAACCCTTGGCAGTGCTGCAAATCTAACAGAACGCATTTAAGGTAAAATTTCATGGAGGGCAATTGATGAGTGAACAGATAAAATTATTCTCTTCTGATCTGGATGGAACGCTGCTGGGAAAACCTGATGCAAGTCTGGCTTTTTATCATACCTGGGAGAAACTTAGAAAAACAGAAGAACCTTATGCGGCCCCTGTGCTTGTCTACAATTCCGGTCGGTTACTGCAGCATTCACTGGAGGTATTAAAATCCAGCAGTCTGCCGGAACCTGACTATATTATTTGCGGTGTAGGAACAACCATTTATGATTATAGAAAAAGGAACTATATTAAGGTATTTGAAGATACCCTGAACAGCGGTTGGGACAGAGACGTTGTTCAGGCAGTACTAAAGTCATTCCCGGAAGTGAAAGAACAACCGAAAAAGTATCAGAATAAATTTAAATCAAGCTGGCATATATATGACGCACAGCCGGAAAAAATTAAAGATATACAAACAGCTCTGGAAAAAGAGGGACTTGAGATAAATGTTGTCTACTCTTCAAGTCGTGATCTGGATATACTGCCTCAATATGCAAACAAAGGGAATGCATTGAAGTGGTTACTGGATTGGCTGGGAATTAAAATGGAGGAAACTCTCGTTGCCGGTGATACAGGAAATGACAGTTCAATGTTTCAGATCAATAATATAAAAGGAATTATAGTTGAAAACGCACAACCGGAACTATTTCTTTCAACAATTGAAAGACCCACTTACGTGGCTGAAAAACCTTTTGCTGATGGTGTTCTGGAGGGGCTAAAGCATTATGGTGTAATATTAAATATTGAAGATATAAGCAGTGAAAAACTGGTTTTGAAATATTTCGACCCGGAACTTCATAATCTGGTGCGATCAGATTCTTTTAAGTCATTGTCATCGGATCAGGTTGAACTAATAAATACAGCTTACGACCAGGCTTTAACAGTCCTTAGAAAGAATATTACCCCCTGTGGGTTTTCTGCCTGTAGTTTATCCGACAATACTTTTAAATCAACTGATGAAAACTATCGAAGTATTTGGGCCAGAGATGGAGCAATTACTGTAATTCAGTCTATATCTATAGATGATTATGATATTCGGGAATGCCAGAGGGCCACCCTGGAAACGCTTCTGGAACATGTATCTCCCAAGGGACAAGTCCCAAGTAATGTCCGGAT
>DAOWMA010000283.1 GCA_030643345.1 Spirochaetaceae bacterium | reverse complement strand
GCAATACTGATAATTACAAGAATACCTGCAAGAGCCATACCAAAACCCCACTGAAACTGTCCAAAATAATTGTTAAGACCTTTATGATATGCCCACAGAGACCAGACTTCCGTACCATATGATCCGTCAGTAAGGATCATTATCTGTTCAAAGGAGGTTATCAGGGACAGTGTCTGGAAAGTTGTTACAAACATCAATGGCCATCTAATCTGCGGTATAATAATATACTTTATCCTCTGCAGGATATTTGCTCCATCAACAAGGGATGCATTCATCATATCTTTGGATATTGATTCAATCGCAGAGGTAAAAATAATCATCCCGAATGAAGCTCCTATAAAACCATTAACCAGAATAATTGCTATATAAGGATGTGCGGCAACCATTTCAGATGTTTCAAATCCTAAGGGCTTAAAAAAAAGCTCATTAAATATTCCATAAGGAGAATCTGCCATTAAATAACGCCACATCATTATATAAACAACTACAGGTGTAATTCGCGGGACAAGCCATAATGCTCTGAAGGCAAAGCCCGCTGCTTTAGGTATATGTGTTGAAAGAATAGCCAGTAAAAGTGCAAGCCCAACATTGAAAAAAATCAATGTAAAAAAAACGTATATAACAGTAACTTTTATATGCTGACCCGATTGGGGATGGGTAAATATCTTTGTCCAATTGTCAAAACCTATCCACGACCAGTTGGAAAAGCCTGTAAGGCTGCTCATATCTGTAAATGAAATGATAAAAACAATAATAACCGGAGTAATAAAAAATACTGCAACAAGTATCATTGCCGGACCCATAAAAAGAAGCCAGTCATATTTATTTCCCAGTTTTTTTTGCACTGGATTAAAACTAAAAGTACTATCTTTACTGGATTTCTGTACAGCTTTGAATCCCATCTGTACCTCCTAAATAGTATAACAGGAAACCGGGATGACTGGTTTCCTGTCAGTAATTACTAAACACTTAAATTATTTAATTATAATTGCATCTCCAATTTCAGCCTTTAGAACAGCGATTACAGCGTCAACACCCTCTTCCGGGGTCAAAGCACCATTCTGTACAGCCTCCATATTTGTCCATAATGCACTCCAGTAACTGGGATAATAAGGATGATTTGGCTGGTAGAATGCATGATCAAGCATATATAAAGTTTCTGAAAGCAATCTGTCTGCTTTATAAGGAGCATAATCTGCCTGGGATTTAAGTATACCAAGGTGTCCGCTTTCAACAGCATGTTTGGTATAAAGTTCTGTTGTTGTCATTTTCTCAAGCAGCCTTACAGCCAGATCCTGATTTGAGTCTCCACTTGCTTTTTCTGATACTACAACGTAGATAAGAGGATGAGACATCTGTTGTGCAGCTACCCCTCTTCTACCGGAAGGCTGAAGTGCATAGCCAAAGTTCTTGAACAGGTAATCATATCCTCCAATGTCCTGAACATGCTGAGTTGCCCACTCAGAAAAGTGCCATACTCCGCCTGGGAAGAAAAGAACGTTATCATGAGAGACAGTATCATGCCAGATACCCCAATCTGTACCAAGAAAATTCTTAGGTGTTACACCCTCTGTTACAATACGTCTTTGGAATTTATACCAGTCAAGAAGAGCTTTTTTTACAATTACCAGTTTATCTGCTGCGGGATCGTAAATCTGTCCGCCATAAGCCATGTAATACTGGATAAAATCTCCACCGGACTTTGGGCGTGACCAGAAACCGTAACCAGGTTTCACAACTCCCTTGGCAATGGCTTCCTTTCCGGTTGCTATCATATCATCCAGAGTGAAATTTCCTTTTGCAATTTCATCCGGCAATGCTGCAATTTTAGCATCACTCCATCCAAGTTCCTTTAATTTTGTTTTACTGAAGAACATTGGCCTTGCTTCGGTGTCCTGAGGAATACCCCAGATTTGTCCTTTCCAGGCAGTCATAGCCCAGAGACCGTCTATTACATCATCAAACTCTGGAGCCATAGCTTTTATCTCTTTGACAGAATCTGCAAGGGGTACAATATATCCTGTACTTCCGTAAACAGCAATATTTTCATGACCTGTACACAAAATATCAGGACCCTTTCCAGCTTCACTTGCCATGGTGAATTTCTTGTTAAAATCCCCCCAGCCGGCAGTTTCCTGAACTGCTTCAACTGTTACTACAATCCCTTCACTCTCAAGCTCTTTGTTTAGCTCTTTCGCAGCTACAATGGCAGCCTTACCCCGCCACTCCTCTGTAGCCCCTGCTTTAGTCCATATCCTGAGTGTTACCTCTTTTGGACCATCAGTCGTTTCTTCCTTATCACCACCTGCAAATGCAAAGAAAGGAATAATTAGAAGAAAAACCAAAAAAATCGAAATCTTCTGCTTCATAAAAGCCTCCTATATATTTTCCGGTAATACACCGGGCAATGCCATTTTACCTGTAAATTTCTTTCTTTTTTCGACAAGAAGATTTACTGCAGTTGTTGTAATTGAAAATAAATCCATGTTTAAATAACTATCCAGATCATCATTTTCCATCAGTGTCCATATTGAAATCGGAAGAAAGCGCCTCCGCGCTGTCTGGATAAGTTCATCTGTTAGATATTTATACTCGATATTAATTCCGCAGCACGAAGCTTCTACTGCCATATGACAAATTTCATCTGCAATCATGGAAGCGGATTTCCCTTTATCAAGAAACAGTCTCTCCTTTAAATTAAGAAGAACCTGGAATTCAGGATAGCTTCTCTTTAAAGAAGAGGCTCTTCCGTATTCGCAACCCGAAATTATTATCGAATCAACCATATTGGCCTCTTTAACTGCTGTTATCATTGGATAAATACAGGTATCATCCTTTATATCTACATTCAATAAACCACCAAAATCTTTTACAATGGAAATTGCCCTGGTAAAGGTAATTATTTCAAAGAAATTATTTTTCGTGTTGGAATCTTTTTTAATAAATTCATTAAGCTCAGTTAAGGAATAATCACAAATATTAAGTGATCCATACTTCTCTGTTTTTATAAAACCATCATGATATAAAACAGGAAGACCATCTCTTGTTGATCTGACATCAACTTCCACAAAATCAGCTCCGGATTCCATACCGGCAACTATAGATTCCAAAGAATTTGGAGTTGTATTATTACAACCACTGTGAGCTGTTATCAAAGTATAGCAAGTATCCATATCATTCCTTTCCAAAAGTTAGCTTAGTTTATACCCAGTTTACAAAATCTGTCAAAATTTAATTTTATAATGTTTATTTCCCTTTTTTTGCATAATAAGCAATTATTGCTTAAAATGAAAAAACTATTCAAAAGACAAATTTAGACTAATAACTGATAATAATATGTTATAGTAACAAAAGAAGATAATCAGCAGGAGAAATTTATGAAACAGGCTCCAGGAAAACATCGGCTTCGAAAAAAAGAACTAATATCAAATATTTTTTCGCTTTTCTCCGAGAGATATGATTTAACAGATGAAAAATCAATTTTTGATCTTATTATTCCAATTTCTGAAATACAGAATTATCTTGAAGAAAGATGTAATGTTAAATATACAAGCTGTACCTGGATATATACTCAGATTAAACGGTATGAAGATATTTTGGGAGTTCATCTTTTTAAAAAAATCAAAACTTCTGATAATCCTGAAAACTTTGATATTGCTATCTATCAGGGGATGACATCATATACTCAATTTCAACATCTTTACCTGACCCACAAACTCAAAATAGCAAACGG
>DAOWMA010000269.1 GCA_030643345.1 Spirochaetaceae bacterium | reverse complement strand
TTTCCGCAGCCAGATGGTCCCAGTATGGAGAAAAACTTCCCATCTTCTACATCATATGTAAGATCTTTGACTGCGGTGAAATCACCGAATTGTTTTGTTAAATCCTTTACGGATAAAGCAATCTGCATATTGTACCATCCTGTTGGGGGTAGCTAAGCAGGCTTTTAAGTTGAAGGCTTGTCCTTCGCTCTATCATCCTGAATAGTTACCAATTATATTTAAATTATGTTATGTAAAAAAAAGAGCAGGCGGATGTTCCGCCTGCTTTGTGTATTAAATGATTATTTGGACGCTCTGATTAAGTCCATTGTCTTGCCTTCCATCTCTTCAAGTCCGGCAGGTACAGTTGGGTACCAGTTTGTGTTAGCAAGAGCTTCCGGTGGCAGGCCACGTGCAAAGTTATCTGCTATTTCAGGATCAAGGTATTTACCTGCATCTTTTGAAGCAGTACCGTATTTTTCAGCATTTGTAAAAACAGCTGCATTTTCCGGTCTCAGGATAAAGTTGATCCACAGGTATGCACCTTCAACATTTTCTGACTTTACAGGAATTGCAAATGTGTCTACCCATGCAAGTGGTCCGCTTGTTGGTGCAAGATAATCAATATCTGCATTTTCTTCATGAAGTTTCCAACCAGCCTGTTCCCATGCCATTGCAGCAACAAGTTCGCCTGATCGTAGGGATGCAAGAAGCTGATCACTGTTGTCATAGTAGTTTCTTACAACAGGTTTAGCTGCAACAAGAGCTGCTCCAATTTCGTCAAGGAATTTCTGGTAACCGGCAGGATCACTGTAGAGTGCAAAGGGGTCATAACCTAATGAGTATCCCATTGCAATAAGGGTTGGTCTTTTCATCCTGTAGGAAACTTTTCCTGTGTATTTAGGATCCAGAAGGTCTTTGTAATCTTTAATTTCCGGTGCAAGTTTAGTGTTAACGATAAGCCCTGAAGTACCGTAAACGTGAGGTACACCATATGTTTTACCGTCTACTAATGTGTTTTTCTTTACAGCTGTAACCAAAGATGGATCAAGCTGATCTGTGTTTACTTTTGACCAGTCAATTGGCTGATAAATTCCAAACTCAGCCTGTACAGCAGAAATTCTGTCCTGTGATGGTTGTGCAAGGTCGAACCCTCCGCCTCTTGTAGCTCGAAGCTTGGAAATCATCTCTTCGTTGTTACTTTTTATAACTTCAACTGTGATACCAGTTTCTTCTTTGAACTTGGCTATAAGCCCTTCCGGTGCATATCCACCCCAGGTCAATAGTCTGAGAGTTGTGTTTACTGGTTCTGCAACTGCAGCAGCTTTTTCTTTTGCGCCGCCTGCGAAAGCAAATCCTGTCATAAGTACAAGAAGTGCAATAAGGATTATTAGTACCTTTTTCATTTATTCCTCCAATATAGAATATTTGTATTTATTGTACATTGTCTATTAAAAAAAAACAACAAAATTATCATTAAAAGTTCATAAACAAGCAATAAAAGATCAATTCAAGATCAATTAAGAACATAATGTAGCCCTTAGGATTTATTATATATAGAATTTATTTGACATATCTTCCCTGAATAATCATAATGCAGGGTGCTAAGGCTGGTCGCAAACAAGTTTGCTGCTCGCCTATGCAACCTAAGGAGGAGGAGATTGAAATTTTTAATTATTGATGGATATTCAAAAGGAAGCAGGAAAAAACTTGATGAAGCCGGTATGACTTACGCGTGGAAATTGTATGTTGATATGCTTGTGAAATATATGCCTGAGGCAGAGTATGAGGTTTTTTTCCCGACTGATACTAAAGTTGATGAATTCCCGGGAGAAACGAAGCTAAGCTCTTTTACAGGTATAATCTGGACAGGCTCAGACCTTGATATCAATGAAACTCATATTCCAACAAATGCAGCTCAAATAAAACTTGCAAAAATGGCCTTTGTAATAGGAAGTGATTCATGGGGAAGCTGCTGGGGTATACAGATGGCAGCTGTAGCAGCCGGTGGAACTGTGGAACGGAACCCAAAAGGAAGAGAAATGGGCATTGGCCGAAAAATAATAAAAACTGCAGAAGGAATGGACCACCCCATGCTCGAGGGTAAACCTCCTGTTTTTTATGCATTCGAAAGTCATAATGATATTGTAATTAATGTTCCTGAAGGAGGGGTTGTTCTGGCCCGTAATCCTTTCAGCGGTATTCAGGCTATGATTGTAAAACATAAAAATGGAACGTTCTGGTCTTCTCAGTATCATCCGGAATATAATCTGCATGAAATTGCAAGACTTACTCTTTTCAGAGAAAAAGTTCTGACAGAACAGGGTTTTTTTAAGGACCATGGGGATATGCAGTCTTATGTGGATAAAATGGAGGAACTTTACAGGGACCCGGATCGAACTGATTTAAGCTGGCAATTGGGTATAGATGAAGATATACTTGATGATTCAATCAGACAATCTGAGTTTAAAAACTGGCTGGATTTTATTAAAAGTAAAAACAAGTAAAGGCTGGGACAAATGGGAAGACTAACACTGGATGAACTAAACAGCAGTATAAAAAAGCGAGAGATAGATACAGTAATTCTGGCCTTCCCTGATCATCTTGGTCAATTAATGGGAAAACGCCTGACAGGAGATTTTTTTCTGGAAAATAATCATGCAAATTGCTGTGATTATCTGTTAACAATCAATATAGAAGAAGATCCTCTTCCGGGGTTTAAGCTGGCAGGTTGGGAAAAGGGTTATGGAGACCTTTTGATGGTCCCTGATTTTTCCACTATACGAAAAATAAGCTGGCAAAAAAATGCAGTAATAATAATCTGTGATTTAACACATGAGGATGGGCGGCCTGTTAATATTGCACCAAGAACTATGCTTCAGAATCAGTCTAATCGACTGTCCAAAATGGGCATGAAGGGAATGATGGCTTCTGAGCTTGAATTTTATCTCTTTGATAATCCATATGAATCTGTGTATTCAGATGGATATAAGGGGTTGGTCCCTTCTTCTCCATATCCCATTGATTACAGCATCCTTAATACAGGTTTTAAAGACGATGTAGTCAGGGAAATATGTAATCAGGTTTCTGAGGCGGGTATTCCTGTTGAATCCAGAAAGGGTGAAACAGGAGTAGGGCAGTATGAAATTGGTTTAAAATATTCTACACCTGTAGAAATGGCTGATAACCATATGATCTACAAAAATGGTGCCAAGACAATAGCAAATTTCAATGGGAATTCTATTACCTTCATGGCTAAGTACTCTGATTCTGATGCAGGATCCAGCTGTCATATCCATTCCAGTATAGTGGATATTAAAACAGGGGAAAATGTTTTTGTCAGTGATGGTGGTGAAAGTGAATTTTTTAAATACTTTTTAGGTGGATTAAGTCTTCTTGCCTCGGAATTTTTTATTTTTTTTGCACCTACAATAAATTCCTATAAAAGATTCAGCAACGATTCATTTGCTCCAACAAGAATTGCATGGGATTATGATAACAGAACAACAAGTTTCCGGATTGTTGGTGAGGGTCAGGGGTTTAGAATCGAAAACAGACTTCCAGGAGCCGATGCTAATGTCTATCTGGCCTTTACTGCCACTATTGCTGCAGGCCTTTATGGTGTGGAGCACAAAATTGGACCACCGGCAATAAAGAAAGGTAATATATATGTTGATAAGTCACTTCCCAAAGTCCCCGGGTCATTAAAAGAAGCAGCAGAGAATTTCAATAATTCTCAAATTGCCAGGGAGATCTTTGGTGATGATATTGTAGATCATTATGTTCGCCATGCTGTTCTGGAAGTAGAAGAGTACGAGAAAAATGTTTCCGAATGGGAATTAAAACGATATTTCGAGAGGATATAAAATTCGTAGGGACAGGTCGCGACCAGAGGTTGCATAGGCGAGCAGGAAGCTTGCTTCCGACCAGCCTGTCCCTAC
>DAOWMA010000208.1 GCA_030643345.1 Spirochaetaceae bacterium | reverse complement strand
GCAGCCACCGCAGGTTGGGTTTGTAATACAGAATCCTGCATCCATAAATATTTCAATAAGGCCCTCTTTCATTGCCTGTCTGTAAACATCCGGAGTGGCAGGTGAGAGTATTCCACGAACTTCATTGCTTATCTTCCGATCTTTGAGCACTGCCGCAGCCTCTCTTAAATCTTCTATTCTTCCATTTGTACAACTTCCAATATAAATTTGATCAACTTTAATTTTGTCATTTCCGTTAACTTCCTGAACCTGATCGGGTTTATAACCAACTGTCATCATGGGTTTTAATTTGGATACATCGTGGGTCAGAATACTTGAATAGGATGCATCGGAATCTGAGTTCCACTTTTTATAATCTTCAAGAGCTGCTTCTTTTGATTGATAATTATCTTTTATAAATTCCCATAGGTAATCCACGGTAGTACTGTCAGGATAACAGATACCGCTTGTTCCGCCAGCCTCTATTGCCATATTACACAGGGTCATTCTTTCTTCCATACTCATTCTGTCTACAACAGGTCCGGTAAATTCCATCACCTTATTTGTTGCACCGTTAACACCAATTTTACCTATAACAGACAGTATTACATCTTTTGCATAAACACCTTTCCGGAGTTTCCCTGTAATCTCAATCTTCATTGTTTCAGGATAATGAAATGCACAAACTCCTTTTAGTATTCCAACTTCAAGATCTGTTGTGCCTACACCTGCTGCAAAAGCACCAAAAGCACCATGGGTGCAGGTATGAGAGTCTCCCATTATTATGGTATATCCCGGTCTGACAAAACCTTTTTCAGGAAAGAGCGCATGACAAACACCGTTTTGACCTACATCAAAAAAGTCTTTAATTTTCTGTTTCCGTGCCCAGTCTCTCATAATCTTTGCCTGGGTAGCAGTCTTTGAGTCTTTGGAAGGTGTAACATGATCAATTACAGCTTTAATTTTATCAGGGTCAAAAACCCTGTCCATGTTCCTTTCGGCAAGATCGTTTATAGCTATAGGGGTTGTTATTTCATGACAGAAAACAGCATCCATTCGAATTACATTGATATCTCCCGAAGGGTTATCTATTATATGAGTATCAAATATTTTCTGCGCAATTGTTTTTCCCATTTTAACCTCAATCTTCTTTATAAACCTTAATATATTTATAAAGAGAATAAGGTAGTGTGTAAATAGGAGCAAGCTATTTGAATTTTCAGATTCTAATTTTCACTATAAGATTATTTTTATGCATTAATGTTTTTTTGATAATCCATTGCTGCTTTGCTCAAATCATTAACAGGAATATCATTCCATAAACCATGCTGCCATTCTGTATAATCAAATGGTTCACGATTTGTTAAAGCAATAAATCTTTCTGCATCAACCTTGCCTAAAACTTGAGATAAAATTTCGAGACCTTTA
This sequence comes from Spirochaetaceae bacterium, assembly GCA_030643345.1. Classification (GTDB taxonomy): domain Bacteria; phylum Spirochaetota; class Spirochaetia; order B11-G9; family B11-G9; genus JAJRQE01. The sequence continues at coordinate 3,392 of DAOWMA010000208.1, read as the reverse complement.
ACTCTAATTTCTGTATCCGTCATTTCTGTCCCTCCATTATACTGATAAAGCTTATAGGAGAAATAATTTTTATTTGTTCAATCAAATCATCTTTTTTCAATAATTTATCATCAGTAGTTAGAAAGTAATCACATTTTGCCTCTATTGCACACGCAATATGCTATCAGTATTTTAGTCCTATAAAAATAAAATGTACAGCTTCTGAAGTGATTTGTTGCAATTTGTAATTTTATTTTATCATTTAAAGCATGCTTCAATTGCATCATTTCCTGAGGATACTGCATTTGCCTTCAGGTTAAGTAGACAAATAATTACATTTAGGTTGTATTTTAGTGCTTTAAAAGCAATCCCAGTTAATTCCTGTCCCTGATCTTATTATCCGGGTCGCCTTTCTGTTCAGAATCTTAGAATAAAATTCAGGAGGCAGCCCCGGATTAAGCCCTTTTTCGCTCCTGAGCAAAGCGATGTTGTGTTCTGTAAACCGCTCCCCCTGTTCTATATCAGCAATTGCCATAATTGATCTGTTTGTGGTCCTGTAGTTTACAACTTCAGCAGGGGCCAGCCTTTTAATGCCGGTCCCCATTGTAGCATTTACCCTCTTTTTCCCAAACAACCCGTATAGCTCTTCAACTGTCTCATTGTACTCATTTTTTTCTGCTTTTCTTACTTGTTTACACATTAGGGAAAGTTCTTCAGGGGTAATAGCGATGGGATCATCCAGGCCGGTACCATTTTTTGACAGGGTAATGTGTTTTTCAATTATTGAACCACCTAATATGGTAGTGAGCATTGGGACAAGTAGTGGATTTTTTGAGTGGTCCGAAACACCGACGGGTACACCAAAGATAGTGGATAGAGTTGGAATTAATTTTAGATTGTATTCAGTTTCCGGAGCAGGATAGGATGTTATGCAGTGGAGAAGGGCAGTATTATCTGATACACGGGAAAGTGCACTTTCTGTGTCACCAAGAGTTGAAACTCCTGTCGAGAGAATTACAGGGTAGTTACTAACTTCTTTTAACAGTGGATAATGATTTAATTCCGGTGAGGCAATTTTAAATCCATCCACACCTATCTGCTTCAAATTTCCTGCACTTTCTATTCCGAAAGGTGTACAAAGGAAAATCAGATTGTTATTTTCTGTAATTCTTTTAAGCTCACGGTAAAATTCAGGGGGTCTTTCCAATCCAATAAAATGTTCATACAGAGGAATTTCTCCTCCGGGTAAAGAGACATTTCCCGTTTTTGGATGAATAATTTCATGTGCAATTACATACTGAAATTTAACACAATCTACTCCTGCTTCAGATGCTGCAATAATTAGTTCTTCAGCTTTTTTTAAATCTCCATCATGGGAGGTCCCAATTTCTCCAATAATAAAAACAGGGTTGTTACCTCCTATCTGTCTGCTACCGAAATTTATTAATGGCTGCTTATTTATATTCATCCAGAAGCCTTTCTTTTAAACTTTTTAGTTCTTCGGAGAGGGAAACTTTATAGATATGAGGGTTAATTATTCTTTTATATGATGTATCAAAATCGTTCAGATTTTTTTTGACACTGTTTTGGAGGTCCTGGATTGGAATGATATCAGTTATACGTTTACCATCTTTCATTTTAATGGAGAGCATTGGTTTTATAGAACTATAATTATCCAGGGTAAAATTATCATGAAAATACATCGGGTGATAAAATGTATAAGGTCTGCCTTTTGAAATCTTCTCTTCGTCCAGTGCAATGAGATCTACTGCTGCACTGCCGTTTTTATCGAAGAATCTATACACTTGTTTAATTCCGGGATTAGTTGTTTTTATTGCGTTATTAGACACCTTAATGGTTGGAATATATTTATCGTCAATTTCTTTTGCTGATAACTTATATACACCTCCAAAGGCCGCCTCTGTTCCACCTGTAACAAGGTGTGTTCCAACTCCCCATGTGTCTATTTTGGCTCCGTCTGTAATTAGCTGATGTATAATTTCTTCATTCAAGTCATTTGAAGCAACAATTTTTGTGTCCTCCAGCCCTGCATCATCCAGTCTTTTTCTAATCTTCCGGCTTAAATAAAACAAGTCACCGCTGTCCAGTCTGACTGCTATTGATTTGCCTTTCTTTTTTTGTTCCAAACCAACAATAATAGCATTATCTATACCTGATCCCAGAGTATCATATGTATCGATAAGGAGTATTGTACAGTCCGGATAGAGTTCGGTAAATTTTCTAAAGGCCAGTAATTCCGAGTCAAAAGCCATTATCCAGGAATGGGCCATTGAACCACGGACAGGTATTCCATAAATTTTTCCTGCGAGAGTATTGGATGTAGCATCAGCCCCTCCTATAAAGGCCGCTTTACTTGCAGACATTGCACCGTCAAATCCCTGTGCTCTTCGTAAGCCGAACTCAAGGAGCGCCCCTTTCCCTGTAGCATAGGCTACTCTCGCGGCCTTCGTTGCAATAAGGGTCTGAAAATTAATGGTGTTTAGTATAAGGCTCTCTATTAACTGGGCTTCCATCAATGTGCTGTGTATTCGAAGCAGGGGTTCTCCTGGAAATATTACAGATCCTTCATCCATGGCATATATGGTACCGGAGAATTTAAAATCCTTAAGGTAATCAAGAAAATCATTTTGAAATACTTTTAAACTTCTAAGATACTCAATATCATCAGCAGAAAAAAACATATTTTCGAGTTTGTCGAGCAGATCCCCCAGACCGGTAAAGATAGAATAACCTCCCGAGAAGGGTTGGTTCCTGTAGAACATATCAAATACTACATCTTCATTGGTATTCTGAAGCATATAACCCTGCATCATAGTTAGTTCATATAAATCTGTAAATAAACCTGAATATTCCATATATTCCTCCACAGATAGTATAACTTTTTAGCTTATAGCCGTAAAGACTTTAGGGTTTTTGAATGGGAATGATTCCCCGATCTATATTAAAATGTTTCCAATTGGTATAACTAGTCTATTTATTATCTGATTGGGAATAAAGCTCTCTCAGAGAATTATAATCATCATCTCTAAAAACTGTGAATCCTTCGAGATCTGCTTTTCTTAATGCTTCAGATCCTTCTGGTGATTGGTCCATTGACAACAGTATTTCAGTTAACTTATCAGTTAAACCGGCATCCAGTTTACTGCTCACTACAAAAGGACCCAGGGGCATGGGCTCCGACTTCATAACAACCTTAAGCAGGTTCTTTAACTCTATGCCACTTTCTTAAAATGAAAAAGAAGCAACGGCCCCGGCATGGACAGTCCTGTTGAGAATAGCAAAAGGGAGGGAATCCTGTTTTGGAAAAGGGAGGAACTGTTTCAGATCCATATAAATATCAATGCCTGATTTAGAAAACAGATATTTTGGCATTAAGGTTGAACTGGTTGAAT
>DAOWMA010000022.1 GCA_030643345.1 Spirochaetaceae bacterium | reverse complement strand
GTTTCACCTATATTTATAAGTTCATCTGCCTCATTAAATATTTCATAGTTAAAAACAATTTTTACCCCTGGTCGCTTTTTAACAGTAACTTTAACAGTCAAAAGCTCATCATATCTTCCAGGAGCAAGATATTTGGAGTAGTTTTCAAGAACAGGCATTATTATCCCATCTGCTTCCAGGTCTTTATAACTTAAACCAAGCTGACGCAGGCTCTCTGCCCGAGCTACTTCATAGTATGCTGCATAGTTTCCATAGTAGACATAACCCATTTGGTCTGTTTCCGCATAACGTACCCTAATTTTTGTTTCCGACTTGTACATATTTGTCGGCCCCCTTTTATCTGAACCAAGGCGCTGCAGAGGCAGCCACCCATAGATTCCTCTTGAATTCCTACACGTAGTGAGTAATAATACATACAAGGAGACTTTAATGGAATACCGAATATTAATAATAAATCCCGGTTCAACTTCAACAAAATATGCCGTTTTCGACGGGGAAAATGAAAAACTCATTGAGACTATAAGACATGAACATGACGAAATAACCCAATTTGCAGCTGTTGGTGATCAGTTTATTTTTAGAAGTGGGCTTATTGAGAAGGCCCTTGAAAAAGCAAAGATCCCTGTTAGTTCACTTGACTGTGTTATAGGGAGGGGAGGACTTCTAAAACCTATCTCCGGGGGAGTATGGAAAGTAAACGAGGCAATGATAAATGATCTAAAGGAAGCGAAACGGGGAGAACATGCATCAAACCTTGGGGGGATAATAGCACATAGCATTGCGGATAAAGCAGATGCACCCAGTTTTATTGCCGATCCTGTAGTTGTAGATGAAATGAACGATTTTGCAAGAATTTCAGGTCATCCTGAACTGCCGAGACTATCAATATTTCACGCACTTAACCAGAAAGCTACTGCCAGAAGGGCTGCTGCAGAATTGGGCAGACCGTATGAGAGCTGTAATTTTATTGTTGCACATATGGGAGGAGGCATATCTGTCGGTGCTCATCAAAAAGGCAGAGTTGTAGATGTAAACAATGCTCTTAATGGAGAAGGACCATTCTCTCCGGAAAGAAGCGGAACTTTACCAGCAGGGCAACTGGTAAAGTTATGTTTCTCAGGTAATTACACAGAGAAAGAGATACTTAATAAATTAAAAGGAAAGGGTGGTTTAACTGCATATTTGGGAACTGCAGATGGGACCAAAATTGAACAGATGATTGATAATGGCGACAAGAATGCAAAACTGATATATAATGCCATGGCCTATCAGGTCGCCAAAGAAATTGGAGCACTATCTGCCGTTCTGTCAGGTAATATAGACGGGATTGTGCTCACAGGTGGTCTTGCATACAGCACTATCCTTACAGATAAAATAAGTGAACATATTAATTTTATCGCAAAAGTTTTTGTATATCCCGGAGAAAATGAGATAGAAGCCCTTAGAGATGCAGCTATAAGAATCCTGACAGGTAAGGAAGACCCAAAAGAGTATGTAAATTGAAGATATCAATACTTACTACAGGCGGAACGATCGATAAAACATATAATGAGATGGAAGGAAATCTCCGTAATGACAAAACAATGATAGAAAATATACTTGGGACCCTTCGCCTACCTGATCTTTTTATCAAACATGTTCATATTATGAATAAAGACTCTCTTGATATGACAGAAAAAGACAGGGAGATAATACTCCAGGCCGTTAAAACCAATAGCAATTTATCCGATGCCATTGTGATAATCCATGGGACAGATACTCTTTCTGTCACTGGAGAGTATCTTTATAACAAACTTCCCGATCTGACTATCCCGGTTGTCCTGACTGGGGCCATGAGACCATATGAATTCAGGGACTCTGATGCCCAGCAAAATGTAACAGAAGCTCTCCTTGCAACAAGGATGATCAGTACAGGCATTTGGGTGGCTATGCATAACCGATTGCTGAAATTCCCGGGAATAATAAAGGACAGAAAAAATCTAACTTTTGAAACTCTATCAGAAAGTTGATCATATTACTTGAAATCTACCGGCTATTTTCTTATTCTGATTATATGGATGATAAAAATGCTGGTTGAAGCGGAAATTTGGACAATCGCCAGAACGGATCAGGGAAATGCTGTCCTTATCCGTCCATTAGGTGCAGAAAGTGCTGTTCCTATATTTATGGGACAGTTGGAAGCACAATCTATTTTAATTGGTATGGGCAATGTCCCAATGCCGAGGCCTCTGACCCATGATCTGTTTATGAATACCTTTAAACAGCTCAATACTACAATTTTACGGGTAGAAATCAGCTCTCTTACAAACGGCACCTTCTTTGCAAAATTAATACTAAAAAACCGTAAAGATGAACTGATTATAGATTGCCGTCCATCGGATGCCCTGGGTCTTGCAGTAAGGAAAAAATGCTCAATATTTATTGATGAAGCTATAGTAGATGAAGCAGGAATCCCTCTAAGTTCAATTACTGAAAAAACTGTAGAAACAAATCTGGAGCTAACAAAAACTGAAATAAAGCTGCTTAAACTTGAACTTGAAAAAGTTATTGAAATTGAAGACTATGAAGAAGCAGCAAGAATTCGGGATAGAATAAATAAGCTGGAAAATGATAACAGGTAACATTTTTTTTCAAAAATTATATAAAAACCTTACATAATGTTGATATTTAGGGGTATTTATGAGGATCAAAATCAAAAATGATGCAGAGAATACTGTTAAAAAGAATTTTGATATTAGTTATAAAGAATCATTTAATATTTCAGAGAAACTGAATTTTTATCTGGGAAGTATAAATCACGCCAGTACAACAACAGCCGCAGGTGTATACGCTGTAAATCTCATTGGCCAGATTTTTCAGTATATATTTACCAATCATGTAAAAAAGAATAATCCGGACATATTTACAAAAACAATGGACCATGTGAATGGAAGTATAGACAGGAAAGAAACAGACCGGGTTGCAGAAATGTTCTCTTCAGACTTCCCTCCTGATGGCGATTCAATGGAAGAAATGTTAGTCCTCAGATTAACAAATGAAAATCCGGCCTGTAATCCCTATGCAGTCATTTTCAACGAGATGAATCTTACAGAAAATACAGCCTATATAGATATGCTGAAAAAAAGTTTCAGTTATCTAAGAAGTTTTCAAAGCCCTGCCGGGGAAGGTGTAAACCTAATTGATTTCCTGAAAGCACCCAGTGTTGCTCATCCTGGCAGTCTGATGGATCAGCTTGCATACATGGCTGAACACTGGGAATCACTACTGGGAGATCAATTCCTCCTACTTCTCAGAGGAATTGACTACCTGAAAGAAGAAAACAAACCACAATTTCCCCCTGGTCCTGGACCAATAGAAGAATATACCTATGATTATGCTGATGGAAGCCCGGAAGGATTCAGTACTGATTCCAACTGGATGCCGAATGTTGTTATGCTGGCAAAAAGTACCCTTGTCTGGCTGGACCAGCTATCAAAACAATATCAGAAATCTATCACAAGACTTGATCAGATACCTGACGAAGAGCTTGATCTTCTGTCTAACAGAGGATTTTCAGCCCTCTGGCTAATTGGCCTCTGGGAACGCAGCAGTGCATCGAAACAAATCAAGCGTACATGCGGAAATCCTGAGGCAGAATCCTCTGCCTATTCGCTAAAAAGATATGAAATAGCTGAAGAACTGGGCGGATGGGAGTCTCTGCACAACCTGAAATACCGATGTGCGCAGAGAGGGATTCGTCTTGCCAGCGATATGGTTCCAAACCACACTGGAATTGATTCAGACTGGATAAACGACCATCCGGACTGGTTTTTGCAAACCCCCTACTCCCCCTACCCTAATTACAGCTTTAATGGACAAAATCTCTCACACAATCCAGGTATAGGCATATACATTGAAGATCATTATTACGATCAGACAGATGCTGCAGTTACTTTTAAAAGGGTAGATTTTGAAAGTGGAGAAGAACGCCATATCTATCATGGAAATGACGGGACATCAATGCCATGGAACGATACAGCACAAATAAATTACCTTAATTCCGAAGCAAGAGAAGCCGTAATTCAAACAATCCTTCATGTTGCCAGAAATTTTCCAGTTATCAGATTCGATGCAGCCATGACTCTGGCAAAAAAACATATACAAAGATTATGGTTTCCGGAACCAGGTTCCGGTGGAGATATTCCAACAAGATCTGAGCGGGGGCTAAGCAAATCCGAGTTTAACAAGGCTATCCCTATTGAGTTCTGGAGAGAAGTTGTAGATAGAATAAAGGAGGAAGCTCCTGACACACTTTTACTGGCGGAAGCCTTTTGGATGATGGAAGGCTACTTCGTAAAGAATCTTGGAATGCACCGGGTCTACAACAGTGCCTTCATGAACATGCTGAAAATGGAAGAAAATCATAAGTATAAAAATACAATAAAGAATACACTTATCTTCGAACCGGAGATACTTAAAAGATTTGTAAACTTTATGAACAACCCGGATGAAGATACAGCCGCAGAACAGTTTGGAATGGGAGATAAATACTTCGGCATTTTTACCATGATGATTACTATGCCTGGATTACCAATGATTGGGCACGGCCAAATTGAAGGATACAAGGAAAAATATGGTATGGAGTACAGAAAAGCCTACCACAATGAGATTCCTGATACAGGATTTGTAAGGCGCCATGAAAAAGAGATTTTTCCACTCATTAAAAAAAGGTACCTATTCTCAGAATCAGAAAATTTCAACCTGTACGATATGTTTAACTATCAGGGCAATGTTGATGAAAATGTGTTTGCCTGGTCTAACAGTAAGGGCAATGAGTATACCCTTGTTTTTTATAATAACAGCTATAACCCGGCAGACGGATGGATCAAGACACCCGCTCCAAAATCAAATCAACCGGAAATAAATATTGGCATTGCTCTGGAACTGCAGAATAATTCAGTAAATTACTGCATTTTCAGGGAACAGAGATCCGATCTGATGTTCATAAGAAATTCAAAACAGATACATGAAAGTGGTATATATCTTCACTTAAACGGTTATGAGAGCCAGATTTTCATGGATTTCAGAGAGGTATACGATGGAAACGGCCAATGGGGGAAACTAGCCTTAGAACTTAATGGTCAGGGTACAAAGGATATTAAAAGAGCGCTCCGCAGTCTTAATCTTAAACCTGCTGCAACCAGGCTCTTTGATATTTTTCACCCTTCTCTTACAGATGGCCTAAAGAATTTTGTATTGGATAAGGAGACTGATAATACCTCCTTTAAAGATGAACTGCACAAATTGTATTTACTCTTCCTGTCGGAACTTGGATCCTCTCTTAATACAGATAAGCAGTCAAAAGAAAATATAGATTCACTTTTCATACAGACATTACAAACCATAGAATCCTTAAAGCATATGTATCACCAGGAAGATGAAGTAAAACCCCGGTGGCTGGAATATATTTTCAGAGGTTTCGGTATGATGCCTGAAGTATGGACACTATTACTTGACTGGATCATATTCTTTCCTCTGACTAAACTAAAATTAGAATCTGAAAAGAATAATGATAAACTTTTCAACATGAAGCTGATAGAACTAATGCAGGACCTCAATCTGGATCGTAATATAAGACATTCACTTACAAAAGCAGGGGTAGAAGAACCCAATTTCCATGAATTATTTAAATTTGCTCTAATGATTCCTGCACATAAAGAATCAGTCTCCAATTTTCCAATACTGGAAAATTATATTAATCATCCAATTGTCTCAGAACTGATTGGTAGAAACTACCATGAAGGAATAGAGTGGTTTGGCCGGGAACCATTCCAGTTATTTTCATGGTGGATTTTTACCCTTGAAGCTTTGAAATTAATCGCAAACAATGTAAGCTCAAATCAAATTGAAGATATTTTTGAAACTATTCTCCAGTGGCTTAAAGGAGAAGAAACCTCTGAATGTCAAATTGAACAACTTTTAAACAGTGTAAGGAAATAATGAAACAAAAAATACTTATAACCGGGATTGATTCTGAACTAAAAACCAGGCTTACCAGAATGTTTATTAATGGTGGCCACACAGTTACCGTCACTGTAAATCCTCATAGCAAAAAAAAAGATAAGGGAACTAACGATTTTTTTGAAATACCATGGAACAATCGATCTCCTTTATCAGCTAAAGACATAATCCTGGAATGTCAGAACAGAATGGAAGGTTTTGATAACGCATTGACTATTTTTTCTTTAGAGCAGAATAATAGTCCCATACATGAAATTTCAACAGCAAAAATTGAAAATTCAATAGATTCAAGTTTAAAAGGGAATCTTTATATTTTAAAAGAAATTATCCTCTATTTCCAAAAAACAGGATCAGGTAATATTTCTCTTGTACACGACATTGAACAAAGTGAAATCCCTGCACCCCTTTATGCAGTAGAAGCCGGAGGGTTATCAGCACTGACCATGTCCCTTTTTGCATCTTACCAGAGTGAAAAGCTTACCATTAATTCTTACAAATCAAATTCAGGAGAGTTGGATAACTATGCTGAATATATTTATAAAAATATTAATGAAAGAACAAAACCAATCCATGGAAAAACATTCAAATTCCAAAGCAAGGGGAGACCTTTCCCTTTTTCCCTCTCTTGATTCTAAAATCTTATTGATGTATTGTTTTAGCCATGAAAATATGGTTAAAATATCTACTGGGAATAACAATTGGTATAATACTGGGTACCTTCATATCACCGGAGAACATAGTATTTAGAGATATTCTCAAGTTTCTAACAGAATTAACGATTAATATCGGACGCTATACTGTATTCCCCCTTGTATTTTTCGGAATTGGTTATGGTACATTTAAACTGAAGCAGGAAAAGCGTATAACAGCAGTATATTTAAAAATGATTGCAGCCATCGCTATTTCCAGTACACTTCTGGTACTAATTGCTACAGGGATTGTTCTGCTTTTTTCTCCCGATAGAATTCCAATTATCATTGAAAATCAAATCAGCTATAGTTTCCCCGGGTACAGGGATATCCTTAAATCAGTTTTTCCAATGAGCCTCTTTCAGATTTTTACTGAAAATAATAATTTCCTGCTTCCTGTAACATTTCTTGGATTTTTTCTCGGTCTTAATTTTTCCTTTGATAAAGTAATGACAAGACCCGCTTACCAGCTTTTCGATGCAATGTCCAGAATACTGTATCATATTGGAAATTTTATTGTTGAAATCCTTGGTTTTGGAATGATAATACTGGCAGCAAACTTTACAATTCAGATAATCCACGCTCCTCAGCTTATCCTTTTTTATCAGCTGATAATTCTCCTTACCATCAATACAGTTATAATTATTTTTGGTGTCTACCCTGCTTTTATCTATTTTCTTGGAGGAAAACAGAACCCATACAAGATATTGTACGCTATCATGGCTCCTTCACTTGCAGCAGCAGCCTCAGGTAATAGTTATTTTACACTGACAAGTCTGATATTACATTTAAAGGAAAATCTGGGAGTACCCAGAAAGATCGGCTCATCCACACTTCCTTTCTTTACACTCTTTGGAAAAGCAGGTACTGCAGCAGTAACCAGTATTACATTTTTTCTTATTCTTAAATCATACTCAAGTCTCTCAATCAGTCCCAGCGGTATACTCTGGATTATGTTGTTTAGTATGCTGACCTCCTTTTTAGCCGGCTCTGTTCCAGGTATAGGAGTTCTGGTTTCTCTTGCTGTTATGTGCAGACTTTACGGAAAAGGAATAGAAGAAGGCTTTCTAATTATAGGATCTATCGCTCCGGTTCTGGTAAGCTTCAGTGTGCTGATTGATACTGTTACAGCCGGAGTCTCCACATACCTGATCACCTATCATGAAAAGGGTAATAAGGAAATTCCAGTAAAAGATTTTATCTGATTGTAGAAACGCAAGATCTTGCGTCTCTACTAGAATACGAGGGTTTCCACCATATATCGGATAATCTTACCCTTTGGCTCATTTATTTCCTTCTCAATTACAAACACAAGACCATCTTCCGAAGGGGTAAAAACTACCTGCTTGATTCGATAGCTTGTTACATCTTTCCTTTTGTAATCCGGCAATCCTATTGTGTAGGTTCTTGTCCTTTCCATTTTATCTGTAATGGCCAGGTTAATATGGAACGATGAACTGGCGTTATCATTGGAAACAAATTTTTTCTGTATCAATGTTACGATATAGGTATCTCCTTTATAGAAATCCCTGAATTCGAGTCTTTCTTTAGGTTTTACACCATTTACAAGCAAATAGACAACACGCCCTGTTGCTATATGATTAATTCCCGTTTTTTTAATGATAGTCAGGGAATCTTCCAGTATAGTAAAAAGAGCACCAAGTCCTTCCTGACCTGGCAGGATATCATCAGAAAATGTTTTACTAAGGAGACCATCTTTTATATAGTCATTTTTAGAAACATCTACAATAAAGGTTTCGGCATAGGCTTCTGAATTTTTAGAACTGATTCCATACTGTCCAAACATAAAATACTTTGAATTACTGGAAAATCCCAGATTGATATATTGCGCAATATCTCCAGAAAAAATAAAAGAAGTACACAGGAAAAATACCACTGCTGTTATTAGTTTCTTCATTTTGAGATCCTCCCAGTAGTAAGTATCGAAAGAAATATACCCTCGCTATAGTAATTTTTATAATTCTCTACATAATTAAATAATATGGAGTAATTGAATATAAAAATATGCAAAAAATAAACACAGCGCAAATAGCTCCTTTGACCTTTTTCTGTTTTTTTGTTTAATATAGAATTATGAGACGAATACGTTCCTGTATGACCCAAACTGCTATTTATATATCTCTTGTTATGATTATTATAAATGCAATCGTTATTATATTTTTTCACTGGGAGATTCAAAAAAACAACATCCCTGTTGTGTTTAATAATCTGACGGGAAACTATTCTCCCCTTTCAGTTTTGTATCTAATTTTCATTAAGGTCATTTTTGCATTTACGGCAGGTTTGATCTTAAAAAATCTGTTCCAAAAGATCGCTTCACCAGAAATATTTTTCTTTAGTCTGGTTATTTTCAGCCTCTCATTTACTTCCTTACGCAGCTTACTCCTAATTGAAAGGTTTCTGACCTATCCTATTCATTTATCTGAGACTATTACAAGAGCTGTGTATTTTGGGAAATTCATTACTGTACTCTGCCTGTTTACCTCAGGTCTTTTCTCCACAGGAATATCATTTCAAAAACAGAAGTCATTGATTCTATTAATAACACTAATCTCATTTACACTTTCAGTTATTATACCTATAGACCTCTTTGAAACAAATACTATTCTTTTAAAAGGAAACGGGTCAGAGTATGGCATGAATATTGTTATTATCCTTCTGCAGATATTTGCGGTATTGAATTTTATTGCAGGTGCAGTAAAAAACAATAATTATGATTATTTATTTCTGGCAGCTGGTGTAGGGATGGCTGCTGTCGGAAACGAACTTCTTTTTGCACTGGTCCCGGGATGGATAAGCATTGGAGGTATTCTATTACTAATATCAGGAACAGTGTTGTTCAGTTATAAAATACATCAAATATATCAATGGACATAATACTACATAATCAGTGTTGCCACAAAACCGGTCCCAACAGGAATCAGCATATTATCAAGATCACCAGAGGGAAGTACTTCAATTAATGTAGTTGAAACCGCAATAATAACCGCAACTCTTACTGACCCTGAAACAGCCAGAGTAGTAAGAAATACTGATACTAAACAAGCGCTGGAACCTGCATATGATTTGCCACCTGTAAAAGGAATAGTTATCCGGCCAAAAAGCTTTCCAAAAAGGGAGGAAAAACCGTCTCCGAATGCCAGTGCGTAGATTGCAACTGCCGCTGCAGGTTCCGGATAGAGCATCAATGCCATCATAGTACCAATTGCAAGGGTAACAGGACCAAAAACAAAGCCCTTATCCCTGCTTCGTGATGCAGCTAAAGTAATCCTTGAAATAAAAACAAGTTCCACTCCTCTCATCCGCATAAATTCAGAATAAGAATAAAGCAATAACCCTGCAACCAGAGCACTAAATGTGAGGGTAATATTATACCTGGCCAGTAACGGAACAAAGGCCACCATCATATGAATAGACTTTCTTATAACTTCAGTCTGTATTTCTTTTAGTGATGCAGAGCGATCAAGCACAGCAACATCTGACATAAATTAACCACCTGATTTTTTTCTATAATCAGTATTTTATATGCAATAAATATGCCAACTATTCATATTTAAAAATTTTATCTAAGTACTTACAGTAAAAATAATTAGATAATTAAAAATATCAATATATCAGATCAAGCCAAAGCTGTTATGAATTTTCATACATTTATTTTCACAATATACTACGACTAATTCAGTTATCAGTTATCAAACTGATTTGTGCTTAGCATAACAAGAGTGCACACTTCAAGATAGGGTATACCCTTTTGTTCATTATTTATTTGATAATGTAAGTAATCTGTATACTTTTGTCAATAATAAAGTTAAAGTTAAACTGCTTAATAGAAACATTCACACATTGAAGTATAAGCTTATAATTATTATACTGGCAAACCAGGGAACGATCTCAGCAATCCAGGGGGATGAAAATGAAGAAAATGATAGGTATTATAGTAGTTATTGCTATTCTTGGAGCAATTGGATTTACATTTTCCAGTTATCTTGTTTCCACCAATAAAGCCGGTTACTATCAGATAATGCAGGCTGCAGTTACAGGTAAGATCTCAGTTCATGACAAACCTGGAATGTATGGGAAATTCTTTGGAACAATTACAACCTATCAGATATCTGATATGAACTATTTCAGTAAATCTGACCTCGAAGGTGGAACCGGAGAAGGCGCTGCTCCTATCAAAGTCCGTTTTAACGATGGAGGGACCGCTGATATCTCAGGCTCAATAAAGTTCAGATTATCCCTGAAGGAAGAGAATCAGTTGCTTTTGCATCAGGATTTCAAATCCTATGACAAAATACAGAGTGATCTTATTCGTCAGGTTATAACAGAAGCATTAATGCAGACTGCAACCCTTATGAAAGCAGAGGAATCCTATTCGACCAGAAGATCTGAATTTACCGCTATGGCAGAGGAGCAGATTAGAAGAGGAATATTTGAGACTGTTGCCGGGGAACATATCTACACAAATCTGGAAGGTAAAGAGTTTATAGAAAAAACAGTAAAAGTCAAATATGATGATTCAGGGAAGGCTGTTGTAAGAAAAATATCTCCTTTTGTACGATATAATATCGAAATTCTTCAGTTTGTAATTAAAGATATTGATTTTGATAAAACCATTGATGCCCTTATAGCTAAAAAAAAGGAAGCTGAACAGCAGAGAATTGTAGCCCAGGCAAATGCAGAGAAAGCAAAACAGGATGCGATAACCGCAGAAGAACAGGGTAAAGCACGTATAGCTGTAGCAAGAGCAGAAGAGGAAGTGATAAAGATAAAAGCTGTTACCCAGGCTGAAAAAGATTTTGAAGTATCGAAACTTAACAGACAAAAAGCAGAAGAAGATGCAGCAGCTGATCTAATAAAGAGGGAAGCAGAAGCACAGGGAGCTGCCTTACTGGTTCGTGCCGGATTAACACCAAAAGATAAGGCAGAAATTGGGAAAGATACTGCAATTGGAATTGCGGCTGAACTTGCTAAAATTCAGTTACCTGAAGTGATGATATTCGGCAGCGGAGAAGGATCTCCAACAAACCCCTTCGATGCTATTGGTCTTGAAGCTTTTATGAATATTACAGAGAAAATCTCAAAATCAAAAGATGAATAGGGAGTTATAAATTTGGCAATACCTGTACTGATAAAAATTCTGGTTTCATTGAGCGTTATTCTGGTTGTTAACAAACTGGTAAAAAATCTTGCTGTATCAATTCTTGCCGGGACAGTTACCCTTGCATTCTGGTCAGGTCATTCTATTACTACAATTGTTTCTATCACCTGGGAGAAATTTTACAGCATAGACAGTGCTATGCTTTCGGCAATAATTTT